>SLMF01000632.1 GCA_007133715.1 Planctomycetaceae bacterium | reverse complement strand
GACCTACGGATTAAAAGTCCGTTGCTCTACCGACTGAGCTACAACCTCGGGATGGGGAGGGAATCCGTCAGTATTTGGAACTCCCCGAGCTGCTTGCTGTGTCAGAAACCGTGAGCACCGCTTCCGTCACGGGAAACGCGCGGCTTCCACGGCTGAAGGGGCTGGGGGTAATGCACCCCCCTGACGATGTAGTGTCACTTGCTTTTCCGGAGAGTGAGCAAGCAGTACGGTGGCGAATTGTAACCGAAAGTCGGCGGGACGGGAACCCGACAGTCGGCGGTGGAGGCACGATTTGGCGGTGGACCGGTTGAGGGGCCGTAAACGTGCCCCGTTTGAACGGGTGCAAGCGTTCTTATGGCGTGAGCAGTCGAGCGTCCCCTGCAGAGTCTGCCCACCTCACGGGCGTGGTTTCGGCGCGGCGGGTGTCGCCCCCCGCTAGGCAATTGGCGGCGGAGAACGTATGCTTTCCGCTTTGAACTCCAGCCCCGTTTCGAAATCGGGGGGATGTCATTCGGCAAGAAGGTGGGACGGGAGTGGCGCAGGCATTCGGGGCGACGGGAAAACAGCGACCGCGGCGCGAGGAACTCGGGTCGGGTGAAAACCTGTGCGCCTATTGCACGGCTCGTTGCTGCCGGTACTTTGCGTTGCCGATCGACACGCCCGAGTCGCATCGCGACCTGGATTTCATCCGCTGGTACTTGCTGCACGATCGGGCTTCGATATTTGTGGAGGACGACACCTGGTACTTGTTGGTACATACGGTTTGCAAGCATCTCCGTCCGGATCACCGGTGCGGGATATACGACACGCGGCCGCAGATTTGCCGCGAGTACACCACGCGGAATTGCGAATACGAGGATTTCTGGACGTACGACCACTACTTCGAGACGCCGGAACAGGTGGAGGAGTATGCCGAAGCCGTATATGCGTCGCAGTCGGGCGAGAGCATCCGCAGCCCCCGCCCCGTCGGGTCCTGATTTAATTAGGAGCAGGCGAGCAGGTCAGGCGGGCATTTCGAGACTTCGGGTTTGAGACATGGCATCCATCGCACACATTATTCCCCGCACATTAAAGGGTTTTCGCGACTATTTACCCGAGGCGATGATCCCTCGCGAGCGGCTGATGGAAACGGCTCGCCAGGTGTACCGCTCTTACGGTTTCAGTCCGATCGACACTCCGGCTCTGGAGTATCTGGACATTCTGACAGGCAAGGGCAGCGAGGAGACGGATCGGCAGCTGTACCGTTTTCAGGATCATGGTGGCCGCGAGGTGGGGATGCGATTTGATTTGACGGTCCCGTTGGCTCGATTTGCAGCCCAGCACATCAACCAGTTGGGAACGCCTTTCAAGCGATATCAGATTGCGGCGGTCTGGCGGGGAGAGAACACCCAGCGGGGCCGTTACCGCGAGTTCATGCAATGCGACTTTGACACGCTGGGCACGCGTGCCGTGGCGGCCGACATCGAGACGGCGTTGGTGATCCACGATTTGCTGCAAGCGATCGGTTTTTCGCGGTTCACGATTCGTGTGAACCACCGGATGGTATTGAACGGTCTGTTGGAGCGGTTGGGGCTGGTCAAACATGCGACGGCCGTGTTGCGGGCATTGGACAAGTTGGGGAAGATGGCTCCGGACAAGGTCGCGGCGGAGATGGCAGCGACTGCGGGGACATCCGCTGCGCAGGCCCGGCAGGTGCTGGCTCTGTCCGAGCTCTCGGGCAGCAATGCGGAGATTCTGCAGCAGCTGGTCCCGTTGGTTTCGGGCAGCGATTTGGGAGAGCAGGGGGTGGAACGTTTGGCGGAGATTCTGGCGGGCGTGGCGTCCGCGGGGGTAGCTGCCGAGCGGATCTGCTTGGATGTGTCGATTGCTCGGGGCCTGGATTACTACACGGGCACGGTTTTTGAAACGTTTCTGGACGATTTACCGGCGATTGGCAGCGTCTGTTCTGGCGGTCGTTACGACGAGCTGACGGCGACGTATGGCAAGCGGGATTTGCCGGGGATCGGGGCGTCGCTGGGTTTGGATCGGCTGTTGGCCGCGATGGAAACATTGGGGATGATCGCTCCGGTGCGCACGCCGGCCGCGGTGCTGGTGGCTTTTTTTGATGCCCAGCGGATGGGCGATTATTTACAGTTGGCCGCCCAGTTGCGATCCGCCGGGGTGGGGGTGGAGTTTTACCCCGAGCCGAGGAAACTGGGACAGCAGCTGAAGTATGCCGACCAGCGTGGTTTTCGGCTTGCAGTGATCGCCGGGTCGCGGGAATTCGAGGCCGGGCAGTGCCAGGTGAAAGACTTGCAGACGGGCGAGAGTCAGCTATGTTCGCTGGCACACCGGGCCGAGGCGGTCGTCGCGGCGATTCGAGCGGTTACCGCTTGAAAGGCAATTCCTTCGCAGCTGCTAACCCTTCGCGTTGGTCTTGATCAGTCGGGCTGCGTTTGCGCCAAGTATCTGCTGCTTGACCTGCTGGGGGGCGTCGAGCACTTCGATTTTCAAGAGTGCCGGATCGGGATACTTCAAGGGCATTCCGGAGCCGAAGACCAGCCGGTCGGGGCCCAGATTGTGGATCAGCTGCCCGATTTCATTGGCCAACAGGGCGCTCAGTCGCGAGATTTCGATCCAGTAGTTGGCGGGCAGGTCGCCGTCGGCGCGCCCCAGCGGCAGCGGTTCCGGTTCGTCGGTTCGGACATGGCGGCAAGTCCTCTCAAGTGCCGGGGATCGGCCGCATTCCCGATCCGCGGGAAAGAACCCGAGACCCGGGGAAACCTCAACTGCCCATGCTAAAGAGTCCCTGGTGATGGGGACTCATCAGGGTGTCAGGTCCGGGACGTTCTCCAGGAGGGCTTTCAATTGCTGGACCACTTCGGGCTGCTCGCTGGCCACATTGCGAGCTTCGTCTGGATCCGACTTCAGATCGAACAATTCCAAGCCGGGCGCCTGGTCGCCGCCCCGCGGGTGAACGATCAGACGCCAGCGGTCGGTGCGGACGGTCCGCCGTCCGCCCCGCCAGAAGCCATACGCCGGTTTGGGCGATTCGGCACCCGGCTCTTCCAGCTGGGCTCGCAGACTGCGACCGCTCAGTTCCGGCGGGGCGGGCAGCCCGCACAGATCCAGCAAGGTCGGGAAGATGTCCACCGTTTCCACCACCGCAGCGGTCGGTGTGCCCGGATGTGGCAGGCCGGGATAGCGGATGATCAGCGGCGAACGCAGGGCGTGCTCATATAAACAGTGCTTGCCCCAGATCGCGTGTTCGCCCAGCAGGAAGCCGTGGTCGCTCCAGGCGATGACCAGCGTATTCTGGCAGAGTTCCAGGTCGGCCAGGGCATCCAGCACGCGTCCCAGCTGGGCGTCCATGTAGCTGGTGGCCGCCGCGTAGCCTTGACGCATCAGCCGGGCGTATTCGGGATCGTCCTCGGGGTCGCGACCGTCATGACCGTAATTGTTCCGGAACTCGCCGCTGCCATGCCAGCCGGAGGGTCCCTCGGGACGCGTGGTGTTGGCCGGCTCGGGAATCTGGTCGGGATCGTGCAGATCGAACCACTTACGAGGTGCCGCAAAGGGCAGGTGCGGTTTGAAAAAGCCGACCGCAAAGAACCACGGCTGCGGAGAATCGGCCAGTTCCTGCAGCGTTTGAACCGCCTCGGCAGCGACCCACGCGTCCGGATACGCGGTGTCCGGGCCATCGTAGGCTTCCCAGGGCAACGAACGGCCGGGCTCACGGGGACGCCCGTTGGCATACCCGTGCATGATCGCCAGCGGCGTCTCCCAGGGCGAATCGGGGATCCAAGAGCGGTCCCAGACCCCGGGCAGCTCCTCCGGGCCTTCCGCCCAGTTGCGACCGGTACGCCCACCCGGATAGTGAGTGATCTTACCCAAAGACAAGGTGCGGTAGCCATGCGCGCGGAACCAGGCCGGCAGGCTGGCGGCCGCCCATTGGCCCTGCGTACTGGCGATCGCGTTGTTGCCCAAATGAGCGAGTCGATCCGGATAGCGACCGCGGAGCAAGGTGTAGCGTGAGGCACCGCAGGTCGGGATATGCGTGTAATGCCGCGTGAACAGCCGCCCGGATTCAGCCAGCGCGTCCAGTCGGGGCGTGTGGGCATGCGCCACGCCCAACGCTCCCAACTCGTTTCTCAGATCGTCAATGGCCAGGAACAACACGTTCGGGCGCTCGTCGGCACCCGCCCTGCTGGCGATCAGACTGAGCACTACGAGTATCAACGGCCGAATACGTGTGGTGGTGCGGAGACTCATCAGAGCTTTCCTCCTTTTGCGGAAGGACAAATCGATAGGAGAGACCGAGTCGTTACCACGTTGAGTGTACTGCAGCAGCGCCGTATTGCAACCGGCTCAGGAGACGGTCGAGCCGGTTGCGTTGTACGTACTTTTTCGCGATTTTTCGACCACGGGACGAACCGGCAGGGGATCCGTTGCGTAGTAGTATAAGCTGGCCCATCGGGGACCGGCCATGATTGCCCCCTGTCACGGAGGAAGACGCCCTGCGCATCGACGCCACCAAGCCGCTCTTTGCCTGGGATGACCAGGAAGTCAGTCCCACCCTGAAGACGATCCAGCAGTTGCTGGAAGTCATCCCGGATCAGACACTCCTCGGATCGCTGCGCACCGCACGTGGCAAGCTCAGCGGCAATGGGAACTCTGGCGGTTGCGGTGCCGCTGGCCGGGGCGGATTCCGACAGACTGACCGAAGTCCAACGGCACGAGGAGCAGGTGAAGGCGGCACCAGCGCGCTGGCTGCCCTGGAACGATCGGGAGCAACAAAGAGGTGGGTCGGTGGGTCGGTGCGTCGGTGCGTCGGTGGGTCGGTGCGTCGGTGGGTCGGTGCGTCGGTGG
>SLMF01000146.1 GCA_007133715.1 Planctomycetaceae bacterium | reverse complement strand
GCCCCACCCCAAGCCCCCGTCGCGGCGGCACCGGTGGCCGCGGAGCCCACCACTCAGGAGGTTCCTGAAGAATTACCGGTCGGGGAGGAACCAACAGCCCCCGATTCGACGCCTGCGACGGAACTGCCGGAAGCCCCCCTCGCGGAAGAGACGGCCGCGGAAGCGACGGCCGCGGAAGAGACGGCCGGAGCCGAGGTCGCTGACGCTCGGGAAGAGTCGGCAGCCGCGTTTTCCGAGTCCGAAGCGGAATCGCCCACCGCGGGGCCGCGAGCGGAAGCAGCGGCACCGGATGCGGTGGATGGGCCCCTAAGAGAGGGTTCGTTGGAAGCGGACACAGCCGAACGGGGCACGGATCCGAGGCGGGCCACGCCTTCGGAAGAAGAACCGGCAGATCCCGAAGCGCTCCTGAAAAACTGGCCCTCACCCGTCGCCTTTCCGACCGACGCGACTTTTTTTTACGCGTCCGGGGGGAAAGCCGCACCGGCCACTGTCGGCAGCTCCGAAGCCGCGGCCAAACCCCTGACCGTCGCCAGTCGCCTGACGGTGAAACAGCTGGCTTCGAAGACGCGAAAAGAGTCGAAAAAGCGCAAACGCTTGAAGAAGATCGAATCCTTCAAAGACTATTTCGATTACCGCGAGCCGTTGAGCAAGCTGCCGCCGCATCGGCTGCTGGCGATCAATCGGGGCGAACGCTCGAAGGTCCTGCGGATCAAGATCGAGGTGGACAATCGGGCGTTGCAAGCACGGGCGGAACAGTGCCTCATCCCGGCAGAACATCCCCACGCGGATTTCCTCCGCGGTTGCTTGCGGGACGCCTTGCAGCGTTTGATCCTCCCCAGCCTGGAGCGGGAGGTGCGGCGGGAGTTGACCGAGGCCGCCGAAACGCATGCGGTCGAGGTGTTCGCGCGGAATCTGAGGAAACTGCTGCTGCAACCCCCCGTTCAAAATCGCCGGGTGCTGGCCATCGATCCGGGGTTCCGCAGCGGTTGTAAACTGGCCGCCCTGGACGAGTTCGGGAACGTGTTGGGGCACACGGTGATCCACGTCATCGGCAAGGAAGACGTGGTCCGCCGCGGTCGGCAGCAGGTGGTCGAAATGATCCAGATGTACCACATCCCGATCATTGCCCTGGGCAATGGCACGGGCAGCCGGGAAACGGAAAAGCTGCTGGCGGATATCCTGGCCCACGAATTGCGCGAGCAAGATATCCGCTATGCGATCGTGAACGAAGCGGGTGCCAGCGTCTATTCGACCAGTGCCGTGGGCCGCGATGAACTGCCGCGGTTCGATCCGGTGCTGCGAAGCGCCGTATCGATCGGCCGCCGACTGCAAGACCCTCTGTCAGAATTGGTCAAAATCGACCCCGCCAGTATCGGGGTGGGCTTGTACCAACATGATGTCAAGGGGAAGCATTTGAAAGAGTCGCTGGACGCGGTAGTCGAATCGTGCGTCAATTATGTCGGCGTGGATGTGAATACGGCCAGTCCCGCACTCTTGGGCTATGTCTCGGGACTGAATCAACTGACCGCGCGCCGGGTGTACGAGTACCGTCAGCGCCACGGTCCGTTCCGTGACCGCAACGCCCTGAAAAAGATCGCCGGTTTCGGCGACGTGACCTTCGAGCAGGCCGCCGGGTTTTTGAAGATTATCGGCGGAAAGAATCCTCTGGATGCGACGTCGATCCACCCGGAGAGTTACGAGGATGCGGAACGCACGATTGAGAAACTGGGGGGCGACCTGCGTGAATTGGCCGTGACGATGCGGGCGATTGCGCGGAAGAAGCTGCCCCCGTCGACGGCAATGCAGCAGTTTGCACGAGGGGTGCTGACCGAACCGCGTGACAGCGGTGCACCGGCGGCCGGGGTTGAGGTCGGGGAGGAGCGGCAGGCCGAGGTGGAATCCCCCGCTTCGGACGGTTCTGCGAGAGAGGAAAAGGGGCCGGTGTTGGCGCAGGCGGGGCCCGAGGTTGCCGAGCAGTCGGTTCCGGTCGAACCACCCGTGGCGGCGGAAACCACCCCGGCAGAACAGCCCACGCCCGCGGTGGAAGCGGAAACGGCCTCCGACGGCCAGTTGCCCGACCCGTCGCAGGAGGCGGGTGAGGAATCGGGCACCCAACAGCCGGGAGAAACTGCCGACCACGTCCAGCCACGGGATGCAGCGGATGTCTCGTTGGGCCCCGCGTCGGACGGGGAAGGCGTGTCCGAGGAACAGGCGGTTCCAGAGACACCCCGGGAATCGGTCGAGGTATCGGCACAGGCGAAGACCGAGTCCGCGGAGCAGACCGAATCGCTCAGCCACCGGGCTGCCAAGGCGGAACCCCAGAGGCTGGCGGCCGAATTGGGCATTGGCGAGTTGCTGGTGCGCGACATTTTGCAGTCGCTCACCCGGCCGGGACGCGACCCCCGAGAGGATTTGCCCCAACCCCTGTTCCGCCGCGAGGTGATGAAGCTGGCGGATCTCGAACCCGGGATGCATCTGAACGGCACCGTCTTGAATGTCGTCGATTTCGGTGCCTTCGTGGATATCGGCCTGCATGACAGCGGCTTGGTCCACATCAGCCGTCTGGCCGATCGGTTTGTTCGCGATCCGCACGAAGTGGTCAGTGTGGGCGATATCTTGAACGTGTGGGTGGTCGAGGTCGACAAGCAGCGGCGGCGGGTATCGTTGAGTGCGATCCCCCCGGGAACGGAAAAAGCGGCCCCGCCGCGGGAACGAACCGGAGGACGGGGCAGACGCGAGGGCAGGCGGCCGGGTCGTGGCGAACGCTCCGAGAGCAGACGGCCGGACGAACGACGCGGTGGACGGGCCAAAACGGGGCGATCCATGCCTTCGAAACCACCTCAACCGGCCAAGCCGATTACCCCGGAAATGGCTGAAGGCAAAGAGCCCATGCGATCTTTCTCCGACTTGCTGCAGTTCTTCGAAAGAAAAGAAGAACCCGACAAGCGGAAGAAGAAGGGCAAAAAGTAATCCTGACCCTTACATCCCAAGGCGATCAGCGAGCGAGGTCGGCCGGTTGGAAAACATGGACTTCGAAAAACGTTTGGAACAAGCCATTGTGCGTGGCAAGCTTCGCGGCCGGGCTCAGGCCCAGGCCGATGCGGCTCGCGAGCTGACGGAGGAAGAGCTGCGGCGGCTGCACTCGAAATACCGTCTCCTGTTATCCGAGCACATCGAACAGGGCTTGCGCCGACTGCTGACCCATTTCCCCGGTTTCCAATACGAGATGATCTATGGCGAGCGGGGCTGGGGGGGGGCGTGCAAACGGGATGATGTCCACGTGCTCTCGCCCGGAAAACGGGCCAATCTGTACACCCGTATCGAGATGACGGTCCGTCCCTACTCGTCGCTCCAGGTGCTGGAAATGGTCGCCAAAGGGACGGTGCACAATCGCGAGGTCTTTCACCGCCAGCACTACGAGCGGCTCGCCGACGCCGACCCGGACCGATTTCTGGAAGCTGTCGACGCCTGGATTCTGGAATTCGTGGAACTGTACGCGACCAAAACCTGAATCGCGCGGGCCTGCTTGTAGCGATTGTGCCGAATAATTGAATTCCAGCGATCGTCACAGCCGAAGTGAAGCAGGGAGAACTGCCGGCGCGGGACCGGCGTGAATTCTGCCTGGAATCGGATGTCCTGTGACGAAAAGGCTGTGATGCACTGGCAACGCTCAGCACGATGGCGAGTGACAGTCGGCGTTTTGACCGTTCTTACTCTGCTGCCCAGTTCGGCCACGCCCGCTGTTGACAACCCGGCGGCGTCGCTCGCGGTGGACAGCGAGGCACGGCGCGATTACCGGCCGGCCGAAACGTGGACGGAGGACGAGCTGCGTGAAGAAATGCGGGCGCTCGCATGGACCAAGGGCGACTATCGGATCGTGCCTTATGGCATACTGTGGGGCAGCGCCATCTACACGACCTCGCGGCTCTCGCCGGGCCAGTTCATCGTGTACGTTTTCTCGGAAACCGACGAGGACGAATCCGATTTCGTGCTCAACGTGCAACGGACGCGGCTGGGATTGAATATCGAAGGTCCCGACATTGCCGCGTTCCACGGGGCGTCGAGTGCTGCACAGGTCGAAATCGACTTCCATAACGCGCGAGGCTCCGTCGACGGGAGCGCCGTTCGCGGGCCGACGAACCAGCCGGGGGTCCAGTTGCGGCATGCCTATGCCGAGATCCGGGACGACGACTTTCGCTTGCTGGCCGGTCAGACTTGGGACGTGGTTTCGCCGCTGTTGCCGGGAACGCTGACCTATGCGGTCGCCTGGGGAGGCGGGAATCTCGGCTATCGCCGCCCGCAAATTCGTTACGAACGTTACTTGCGGTTCCATGAGACGTCGCAGATCACCCTGCAAGCCGCCATTGCCCAGGACATCGCCCTGGATCTGATCGACCAAAGCGAATCGACCGATCAGCCAGAAGTCCAGATGCGTGCCGCTTGGACGCTGGGGGAACGGGGTGGCGAGCGTCTGCCTTTGACCTTCGGGGTCTCCAGTCATCTGGGGCGGCAGGGTTGGGATTTTGCGGAAACGGCGACGTTGCCCGCAGTCGACGATGCTCGGCTCCGCACCTGGTCCCTCAATGCCGACCTCCAGTTTGCCTTGACCGACAACCTGGGGTTCCAGGGTGAGTTTTTCACGGGAGAAAATCTCAGCAGCCACCGTGGGGGGGTCATGCAGGGAATCAACCCGCTCACCCGCCGTCCGATCCAGGCCAGTGGCGGCTGGGCCGAACTCTGGTACGATTGGACCCCACGCCTGCAGAGCCGAGCCGGTTTCGGGATCGATGACCCGCGCGATTCGCACATCGCGCCCGGCGGTCGTACGCAAAACCGCTTTGTGTTCGGCAACCTGCGTTATTT
>SLMF01000353.1 GCA_007133715.1 Planctomycetaceae bacterium | reverse complement strand
TGGGCGGGGGTATTCAGACGGCTGGCTTCAATCTGGGCCACCGTGGTGTTTGGCCGGGCAGCAGCGGGCGATCGAGCTGGCTGCCGAGCAGCGCCCTACGATTTGGGGTCTGGGGGGTTGGAATCCGCGTCGACGCCCTCCAAGCCCCGGCAGGAGACGGGGCCCACGATCCTTACGCTGCGCGGGAGCCAGCGTGGTCACATCCGACTGATCGAGGGGTCGGAGGAACTATAGTAAAGGGATGTACTCACATGCGGACACTTGTCGCAACGAACGATTCCCAGGCGGCCCAACGGGTACGCCATGTGCTGCTGGAACAGGGCGGGGAATGCCCTCAGGGTCATTTGATCCCCCTGGATTCGGCCGCCGACCGCTGCGGTCTGCTGCACCCGGAACTGGTGGTGTTTGTGATGAGCGACGATTGGCAAGCCGGTCTGAACGCCCTTCGCGAGGCACGGAACACGGTTCCCCAGACGCACATCCTGGTGGCGGGTCCGGCCACGGATCCCAAACGGATCTTGGAGACGTTGAAGCAGGGTGCGGACGAGTTTCTGGACGGTGAGCTGTTGGAAGCGGAGTTGACGGGAGCGCTCGAGCGATTTCGGGCGGCCCAGCGGTCGGCGGCGAACGGCCCGCGGGGCGGGCGGGTGATCGCCCTGCTCTCACCCTGCGGCGGTTCGGGTGCCAGTCTGCTGGCCGCCAGCATCAGTGCGGTTCTGGCCCAAGAGCACGGCCAGGCCGGGTTGATCGACCTGCGGCTGGGCGTCGCCGACCTGACCGCCATGTTCGACCTGCGACCGACCCGCAACCTGGCCGATCTGTGCAATCATGTGAGCCGCCTGGATCAAACCTTGTTCGAACAGTTCCTGACGCGGCATCACAGCGGTGTCCATTTGCTGGCCGCTCCGCTGCAGGCCAGCGAGGTGTTGCGGGTGACGGCCAAGGGCGTGCGGCGGGCCCTGGCGCTGGCACGCGTCCGCTTCCCCTGTGTGGTGGTCGATTTGGGCAGCTCCCTCTCGACAGAACAAGTCGAAGCTCTTTGGCAGGCCGATACGATCCTGGTGGTCGCTCGCCTGGACTACACCTCGATCCGCAATACCCGCCGCATGATCGACCAATTAACCGAATTGGGCATCTCGCGAGATCACCTGCGGCTGGTGATCAACGGCTACGGTCAGCGTTGTCAATTGGAGGTCGAGCAGGCGGAGGTGGCCGTCGGGATGAAGGCGGCGCACCGCGTGCCTTATGACGCCGCGGCGGTCAACCGGGCCGTCAACGGAGGGAAACCGGTCGTGCTCTGCTCGAGGTTCTCCCGCATCGCGCGCAGCCTGCGGGCACTGGCCGGCAGCGTGAACGGGGTGAAAGCTTAGTGCATCATGATAACTTGAACAGAGCACGAAAACTTGGGGACTGCTTAGGAAGAAGCAAACGAGGTCGATGATGGCTTGGGTACGGGGCAGCAATGGGAAACGGCGGCGCGGTTTTTTGGGCTTGGCAGCCAAGGAACCGCAGGCGGCGGAAGAGCGCAGCACGGCGGACGCCTTGGCGGGCTCGCAGCTGGCCGAATTGCCTCCCGAAGCGGTCCCCGAGCCCGGCTCGGCCGCCGGGGTCTCCGAGCCTGAGCCGCGGGGGACGAACGGCCCCGCCGCGGAAACGGACGACGGTATGCACCCGGCAGCATCCTCAGCAGGGTCCGCGGCAAACTCGCATGACGAAGAAGTCGACGAGTGGTTCCTGCAATTGAAACGGGAATTGCATCAGCAGATCGTCGCCAAATTGAACCCCGGCGTGATCCGCTCGATGAAACCCGAACAGCTCCGGGATGAGGTCCGCCGCCAGACGGAACACCTGTGCCAGGAACGGGCCGAATTGCTGAACGTGGCCGAGCGGGAACGCTTGGTCACCGAGGTGCTGGACGAGACGTTCGGGCTGGGACCGCTGGAACAATTGCTCCGCGATCCCGACATCTCCGATATCCTGATCAACGGTCCCAAGTCGATCTACATCGAGAAGAAGGGACGGCTGACCAAGTCGCCCGTGGTCTTCCTCGACGAACGGCATCTGGTGCAGATTGTCCAGCGGATTGTGGGCAAAGTCGGTCGGCGGATCGACGAGACCAGCCCGCTGTGCGATGCCCGTCTGGAGGACGGCAGCCGGTTGAACGCCGTGATCCATCCGATCGCGTTGGACGGGGCCCTGGTCTCGATCCGCCGCTTCGGCAATAAACCGCTGCGGGCCGAAACGCTGATCCAAAACCAATCGATCACCAAGGCGATGCTGCAGTTTCTGGCCGCCTGTGTCCAGGCCCGTCTGAACGTGGTCATCTCGGGCGGTACGGGCAGCGGCAAGACCACGCTGCTGAACGCCCTCTCCCGCTATATCCCGGCAGACGAGCGGGTGGTGACGATCGAAGACGCGGCCGAACTGCGGCTGCAGCAGCCGCACGTGGTGCGAATGGAGACCCGGCCGGCCAACATCGAAGGTCAGGGCGAGATCACCACGCGGGATCTGGTCAAGAACGCCCTGCGGATGAGGCCGGAACGGATCATCGTGGGCGAATGCCGCGGCGGCGAGGCCCTGGATATGCTCCAGGCCATGAACACGGGCCACGATGGTAGTATGACCACAATCCACGCCAACACGCCCCGCGATGCGATCAGCCGGATGGAGATGATGGTCGGGATGGCCGGCTTCGAACTGCCGATCTGGGTGATCCGCAAGCAGGTCTCCTCGACGATCAACATCGTGGTCCAGGCCTCGCGGCTGATCGGTGGCCCGCGGAAGATCGTCAAGATCTCCGAGATCACGGGGATGGAGGGCGATGTGATCAGCATGCAGGACTTGTTCGAGTTCCAGCAGACGGGACTGGACGAGAACCGGGTGGCTCAGGGCCAGTTTGTGGCTCATGGCGTCCGCCCGGCGTGTTTAGCCAAGTTGCGTGCCTGCGGGGTGCCCTTGCCTGTGGAAATTTTCGAACGGCGTGTGATGGAGGTCTGACCATGTCGCCGATCATGGCCGTATTGGCATTTTTCGCCGGTTTCTTCTTGATCTTTGCGATCAACTACGCCTTGGCCGATGTCGCCGAAGCGCACCGGCACCGCTATCGCAAGCGCCTGGAGCAGGAGCTGCGGCTGCGTCAGAAGAAGCTGGCCCGGGCCTCGCTGGCGGATCGCGACCTGCAGCTGGCGGCGGCCGCGGATGTCGCGGAACTCCGCCCGCGGCAATCGCTGCGGGCCCGCTTGGAACGCCTGATCAGCGAGTCGGGGGTGGCGATGCGGATCGACCAGCTGCTGGTGGCCAGCGGTTGTGCAGGGCTGATCGTGCTCTTGCCCTGTCTGGTCATGGGCCAGCACTGGCTGCTGGGCGCGGCCCTGGGTCTGGCCGCCACGCCGCTGCCCCTGGCCTACATCGCCCTGGCTCGCAAACAGCGGCGGGACAAACTGTTGGTCCAGTTGCCCGAAGCCTTCGAACTGATGGCGCGCACCCTGCGCGCCGGGCAGACCATGGCGCAAGGCTTCCAGACCGTGGCCGACGAAGGCGGGCCGCCGATCGCCGAAGAATTCGCCTATTGTTATGAACAGCAGAATCTGGGCTTGTCACCCGAAGCGGCACTCCGCGATCTGGCTCGCCGCACCGGCCTGCTGGAAATAAAAATCTTCGTGATGGCCGTCATGATCCACCGCCAAACCGGCGGGAACCTCTCCGAATTGCTCGATAAACTTAGCCGCGTCATCCGGGAACGAGCCAAAATCCGCGGCTCGGTCAAGGCCTTGACCTCGGAAGGGGCGATGCAGGCCTATATCCTGCTGGCACTGCCGCCCGGCATGTTGGGCATCATGATGACCATCAATCGGCCCTATGCCGTGCTGCTGTTCGAGCATTACTGGCTGCTGATCGGCGCCGGGACCTCGATGCTGCTGGGATATTTGTGGATGCGAAAGATTGTGAATTTCGATTTTTAGGACGGGTAAGCGGCGATGATCATTCCGGAAACCGGTACCCTGTTGATCTGGCTGGGCGGCGCGGCCCTGGTGTTTATCGCCCTGGTCTTGATCTTGAGTGCCGGCCAGGGCCGGGTCAAGGAACGGCTGGCCGATGTATCGAGCGACGAACGGGGCGGGCAGACCGGCGGCGGCATGCTGGGCGGGCTGCTGGGCGAGGACAGCCCGCTGGATAAGGAAACCCGGCGGCGGTTGGCCCAGGAGGAGAAGAAACGGCTGATGCGCGAGCGGTTGATGCAGGCCGGTTTCTACGCCACCGCCTCCAGCTCGCTGTTCATCACTTTCCGCTTGGTGTTGATCGCCTGCGGTACGGGACTGGGGTTCCTGATCAGTACGATGGGCAGTCTGCCGCTGCAGCACGGCTTGGGTCTGGGCGCGTTTTGCGGAGTCGCTGCGACGATTGCCCCCGGGTTCTGGTTGGACAACCGCAAGGCGGCTCGGCAGACAAAGATCCGCCGAGCCCTGCCCGATGCCCTGGATGTGCTGGTGGTCTGTCTGCAAGGCGGGTTGAGCGTCATGGCTTCGATCTCCCGCGTGGCCGACGAATTGGTTACCGCCCATCCCATGCTGGCCATGGAGTTCAAGATCGCCGAACGCCAGATGCAGATGGGCCAGACGGCGGGCGAGGCCCTGCGGGGAATCGCCGATCGGTTCGACATGGAAGAACTGCGGGGTATGGCCGGCGTGATACGGCAAGCGGAGCGGATCGGCTCGAGTGTGGCTCATGCGATCGAAGTCTTTGCGGAAACCCTGCGGTTGAAACGTCATCAGCGGGCCGAGGAAATGGCGCACCAGGCGGCCGTCAAATTGCTGATCCCGACCGTGCTGTGCATCTTTCCCGCCATCTTCGTGGTGATCCTCGGCCCGGC
>SLMF01000186.1 GCA_007133715.1 Planctomycetaceae bacterium | reverse complement strand
CGGATCTACAGCCAGTTGCTCAGCACGCTGCGGCAGAAGTTCCTCAGCACGGACCTGACCGCCCATGTGCAGAGCGGGCCGCTGGCCGTCGACGCCGATCCGGCTGCCGCGTTGGACGAGCGGGCGGCGCGTCAGCGGCGGGAGGACTTGTCGGCTTGGGCCCAGGGGCAAGTACGAGGCGGGGACCGTACGACCGCTGCGTCCGGGCGAGCGGGGGTGCCGGAACCGGCGCGAGAGGGGCCGCGGTTCTCACTGCAGACGCCCGACCCATCGCCACGCCAAACCGAATTGAAGTTTCGCCCGCCCACCGCGCCAGGCACCGTTCCCGAATTCCGGCCGTTTCCCGGTCCGGCAGGGCCAGGAATGCCACCCCCGGGGGCACCGTCCGGTCCCCATAGCGACCCACCTGCGAGCCCCGGCGATACTGCAAACCCCGGCGATCCGGCTCACCTCGCACCGCACCCGCCGCCCGCCCCGCCCTCGAACACCCTGGCGGCCCCCGGCACCGAGTTCGGCATGCAGGTCCATAACCGCTACCTGGTGACCGAAAGCGACGAGGGCATGGTGGTGATCGACCAGCACGCCCTGCACGAACGCATCCTGTACGAGCAGTTGCGAGCTCGGATGGCGGCTGGCGCCCTGGAAAAACAACGCTTGCTGGTCCCCGAACCCGTCACGTTGACTCCCGCCGAAGCCGCCGCGGTGCTGGATGCCCAGCAGTTGCTCGGAAAACTGGGAATCGAAATCGAGCATTTCGGCGGCGACACCGTGCTGGTGTCCAGCTACCCCGCGATGCTGGCAAATTTCAATCCCTCCGAAGTGCTCCATCAGCTGCTGGAATCGTTGATGTCGGGAGTCAAGATGCCGGATCGGCGGGATCTGCTGGACGACATGCTGCACATGATCGCCTGCAAGGCGGCGATCAAGGCGGGAGATCGCTTGACCCCGGGTGAGATCACCGCCCTGCTGGCACAACGGCAGCGATTCCCCGACACGCATCACTGCCCGCATGGCCGCCCGACGGCCTTGGTGTTTACCCGGGAAGAACTGGACAAACGCTTCAAACGGACATGAGGGAACGCGGCCCCCAGCGAGAATGCCGCCAAGTGGCTTGCCATGACTGCCGATCCGAACGAACCGACGCGCCCGCCCCCAGTGTCCCCCAATTCGGACAGCATCACGCCGGCCGGCCCGCACCGGGTCTACCAGTGCCTGTTGATCGCCAGTTTCCTGCCCCTGTGCTGGCTGGGAATGCTGGTCATCCACGAGCTGGGACACGTTGCGAGTGCGGTGGTCACAGGCGGTCGGGTATCACGGGTTGTGCTGCATCCCCTGCAACTGTCACGCACCGATCTGGCCCACAATCCTCACCCCGGGGTCGTCGCCTGGTCCGGGCCCGTAATCGGGGTGCTCTTGCCACTCACTGCTTTGGCTCTGTTCCACGGGTTCCACTTGCCCGGCCGTTACCTGGTCCGTTTTTTCGCTGGCTTCTGTCTGATTGCCAACGGCGCCTATCTGGGCGCCGGCGCCTGGTCCGGAGCCGGGGATGCGGGCGATCTGCTCCGCACCGGCACGCCCTGCGGCATCCTGGTTGCCTTCGGGCTGCTCACCGTACCCGCCGGGCTCTGGCTGTGGAACGGTCAGGGCAAGCATTTCGGTTTGGGGGCCGGAGCCCAGCGGGTGGAACCGACCGCCGCCATCGTCTCGCTGGCCCTCTTATTGTTCACCGCAACCCTGCTCGCGTGGCTGGGCTAAGCGACTGCCGAGCGGTTGACCAATGACTCCCGAACCACGAACAGCAGCCCCCTCGCCCGCTAGGCGAGCCCGAAAGGGGCCCCTATAATGTCCCTTTCCATCAGGTCAGGAGTCGCGTCGAGGGAAGGCCTCCGACAAGCCGCGTCGGTCTCGAAACTCCTGACCCACTTCGGCGGTTCCGTTACGGCCTCTACAAAGGGAGCACGATGAGCCACGAGTCGCCCGCGGCACACGCGGGCTCAACGGACGTGTTCGACGAGCGGGTATTGGTACTGGACTTCGGTTCTCAGTACGCCCAGCTGATTGCGCGCCGCGTACGGGAACAGAACGTGTATGCCGAGATTGTGCGGCACGACATCAGCCCCGAACGGGTTCGAGCGCATCGTCCTCGGGGCATCATTCTCTCGGGCGGTCCGGGCAGTGTCTACGAGCGCGATGCGCCGCGTTGCCACCCGGAAATTCTCCAGATGGGCATCCCCGTGCTGGGGATCTGCTACGGCATGCAGCTGGCCTGCGAGGTGTTAGGCGGTCAGGTGACCAACAGTCCGGCTCGGGAGTACGGGCGTACGCGGTGCTTCATCCAGGGCGATCCCAATTTGTTTGTAGGGGTGATGGATCAGACGGACGTATGGATGAGTCATGGCGATCAGGTGGCTCGTGTGTCCGAGGATTTCGTGTCGCTGGCGCACACGGAAACCTGCCCGTTGGCCGCGGTCCGTCATCGCCGATTGCCCGTGTATGGTTTGCAGTTCCATCCGGAAGTGACGCACACCGCCCAGGGCAGTCGGATCCTGCACAATTTTGTGACGATGGTTTGCGGTTGCGAAGGCCGCTGGCATTTGGGAGATTTCGCTCGTGAGGCGATCCAGCGGATGCGGCGGCAGATCGGGGACGCGCGGGTGATCTGCGGTTTGTCCGGAGGCGTGGATTCGGCGGTGACCGCCGCCCTGCTCTACAAGGCGATCGGCCGGCAGCTGTCCTGCATCCTGGTCAATAACGGGCTGTTGCGCAAAGCGGAGCAGGAATCGGTGATTGCCGAGTTCTCCAGTCATTTCCAAACGGACCTGCATGTGGTGGATGCTCAGGACCGTTTTCTGACCGCTTTGGCAGGGGTCGTGCATCCGGATGAAAAGCGGCGTCGCATCGGGCACGCCTTCATCGCGTGCTTCAAGCAGGAGGCGACGCAGATCGAAAACGCTCGGTTCCTGGCTCAAGGTACGCTATATCCGGATGTGATCGAGAGCGGTGCGGCTCCGGACGGCCCGGCGGCGACGATCAAGCTGCATCACAATGTGGGTGGTTTGCCGGACGAGTTGGGTTTCGAGTTGGTGGAACCGTTGCGGGATCTGTTCAAGGACGAGGTGCGGAAGCTTGGCTTGGAGCTGGGTTTGCCGGCCGACATTGTCTGGCGTCATCCTTTCCCCGGGCCGGGATTGGCGGTCCGCTGTTTGGGCGAGGTGACGCGCGAGCGGCTGGCAGTGCTGCGGGAGGCCGATGCGATCGTGGTCCAGGAGATCAAGGCCGCCGGCTTGTATGGCGAGACGTCCCAGGCCTTTGCCGTGCTGCTGCCGGTGCAGAGTGTCGGGGTGATGGGCGACGCACGCACATACGATGACGCGGTGGCGGTCCGCTGCGTGCATACGGACGATTTCATGACGGCCGATTGGAGCCGCTTGCCGGCCGAGGTGCTGGCGCGGATTTCGACGCGAATCATCAACGAGGTCCGGGGGGTGAACCGAGTCTGTTACGACATCAGCTCCAAGCCTCCGGCGACGATCGAGTGGGAATGACGTGAACGGCGAACGACAGCCAGGGGAGCCGAGTGGCGGGGTCGGGTGGCCCGTGCAGGTCGCCCGCACGGGCGAGCGAGTTGCAGAGGGAGGCGGACGTCCAATCGCCCGTCGGGTTCTCAGCACCGTGTTGCTGCTGCTGGCCACGGCGGGGCTTGCCGTGCGTGGGCATGCCGCGGAACCGGAAGCCGCGATCCAGGCCGGCCGCGCGGCCCTGCGCCAACAGGCTTTCCCCTGGTACGATGACCAGCAGGATCGTTTGCGTCGGCTCGACGTGCAACCCGGGGTCGAACCGGCAGTTCATCGCGATTCGACATGGCACACCACGTCGCCAAAGGCGGGCGACTGGTCCTGGCTGCCGGAGCTGCCCGGCTGGATCGGCCAATGGGTTCGAGGGCTGATTTGGACCGCGCTGGGGCTGGGCGCGTTGGTCCTGGTCGGGCTGCTGGTCCGAGCTTATTTGAACCGCGACCAGCGGCGGGTCGCGACGCGCGGCAGCGGGGCGTCCGACGCGGGGGCGGACGCCGATCAGATCGCCGAATGGGTCTTGCCCGTACCCTCGCCAAACAGGGATCTGCTGGACGAAACCCGCCGACGGGTTGCCCAAGGCGATTACACGCACGCAATCCTGTTCCTGTTCAGCTACCAACTGCAAACACTCGATCGTCACGGCTTGATCCGATTGGCCCGCGGCAAAACCAACCGCCAGTACCGAGACGAATTGGCCGCGGAACCCCAACTGCGTGCGATCCTCCAGCAGGCCCTGGTCGGGTTCGAGGACGTGTTCTTCGGCCATCACCAGATCGAAAGAGAACGTTTCGAAGCATGCTGGTCCCAGCTGGACACCTTCCATCAGCGCATTCAACAGGCAACGTCCTGATGACGGTCCCTCGAAGCTTTCCCGCACTGACGTCCGCCACGGCGTTTCGCCTGGCGTGGTTTCTGGTCGGCCTGAGTTTGGCTGCCGTCGGTTGCCGGAGCGAGCAGCTGGATGCCACCTACGGCCGGCGGCGAGGGCGTCCGGGGGGCGCCAGCGTCAACGGGACCGCCGTATTCGCCCAGATGTTCAATCAGGCGGGTTTCCGCGTGACGAGTCATCGTTTTCTATCGCCGCGAATGGAACAGCACGAGGTGATCGTGTGGGCTCCCGACGATTTCGGTTTGCCGGACCGGGCGACGGTGACGTTTCTGGAAGACTGGTTACAGCAGAGCCCGTCGCGGACATTGATTTACCTCGGCCGCGACTACGACGCGGAGCAGGACTATTGGGCGCGTCTGAGCGTAGGGGCTCCGCCGGAGCAAGCGGTCGAGATTTTGCGGCGGCTGGCTCGAGCGCGGGCGACGCACGCCAGCGCGCG
>SLMF01000083.1 GCA_007133715.1 Planctomycetaceae bacterium | reverse complement strand
CCTGTTCGCCAAAGCGGTGACGGCTGCCGGCGTTGCCAAACCGTTCACAAAAGAACGGCCACATCGCGTCCCGCACCCGCGGATCGACCGGCGTGGTCGCCTGATTGTCCAGATACACGTTCATTTCTGCAGGCATGGTTTCGTCTCGCAACCTCCTGATCTGCCTCAAGGTATTCTTTCTTGGCGCCCGCGACTGGACAAGCACTCCCCGACAACGATAGCATAGGTGACAGACGCGACTTGCCAACAGCAAGGCGCGTGGTACCTGAGAAGCCTAACCAAACCGCGTCGGTCTCGGAGTTGCCGACCTCCACGGGCGGTTTTGTTTGCACTTCTCCCAACGGCGTGCCCCAGATCTTTGGAACAGAAAGGTGGACCATGAACGAGGCTTCCCAGCAACTGCGGCGTCGAGATTTTCTGAAGAGTACCACAGCGGCGACCGTCGCGGCGCCCTGGGTGCTGCCCTCCGGGTTGCTCGGTTCGGCGGCCAGTGAGCGATTGACGTTCGGCGTGATCGGCGTGGGCGGCATGGGCGGGGGGCATCTCCGCGATCTGCGGTCCCGGCTGGATCGGGGCCAAGCCAACATCGCAGCCGTCTGTGACATCGACGAGCGGCGGCTGGAAAATGCCTCCCGCTCCGCCGGTCCCCAGGCCGATGTGTACCGCGATTATCGCTATCTCCTGGAACGCTCGGACATCGATGCGGTCATCATTGCCACGCCCGACCATCTGCATGCCTTGCAGACGGTGCATGCGGCCGAATCGGGCAAGCACGTCTATGTCGAGAAGCCCGCGTGTTGCACGATCGAGGAGGGCCGGGCGATGATCGAAGCCTGTCAACGGGCGAAGATCGCGGTCCAGGTGGGCACACAGGGGCTGAGCCATCCCGAGTCGTATTTGGCACACCGCTATCTGGTCAACGGCAACATCGGCCGGGTGCAGCGGGTCGATTGCTGGCATTACCCCACACCGGCAGGGGGAACGCAGCCGGATCGGGACCCGCCGGAGGAAATCGACTGGGATGCCTGGCTGGGGCCCCTCCGCTGGCGGCCTTTCAATCCGGGCTACCTGCACGGGACCTTCCGTTGGATGATGGAATCGGGTGGGGGCCAGATTCGGGACCGCGGGGCCCATGTGATGAGTCTGCCCATGTACTGGCTGGAAGCCAGCGGCACGGGGCCCGTCTCGGTGGAAGCCACCGGCCAGCTACCCTCCCGCGGCCTGTGGGATTCGGCCGTCACCATGAATGTGACCTACACCTTCAAGGACCCCGATTGGATCCTGACTTGGAACCAGCCCGGCCGACCCGTTCCCCCAGAAGAACGTACCGGACGCGAGCCGGGCGGCCGGATCACCCTGCCCGGCTTCGGCGCCGTCTTTACCGGCGACCAAGATACCTTCACCAACTGGGGACACGGCTTGTGGAGCGAACGCAAGGCCCGGGAATGGGAACCCGGGCCGAATGACCGTGATGTCTACCGCAGCCCCGGGCATAAAGAAGACTGGTTCGAAGGGATCCGGACCGGTCGCAAGACCATCGCCCACGTCGAGCTGGGTGTGGATGTGGCGATCCTGACCATTTTGGGCAACCTGTCCTTCCTGCTGCGGCGAGAATTGCAGTGGGACCAGAGCAAACGGGAGATTGTCGGGGATGAGCAAGCCCGCCGTCTGATGGGACGCCCCGAACGGTATCCCTGGGTGATCTGAGTCGTGTAATTCGAGTGACGCACGCCTACCATACGATCCGCTCGGCGTCGAACACCGGGCCTTCGACACACGTGCGTTTCCAATCCCAACCGCCCTCTTGGTCTTTGACGCGGGTCACACAGGAAAAGCAGATGCCGATCCCGCACGCCATGGGGGTTTCCAGTGAGACCTGGCAGGGCACGTTCTCTTGTGCGGTCAGTTCAGCAACCGCCCGCAACATCACCTCGGGCCCACACGCGACCACTCGCATCGGCAGTTCGGTGTTTTCAAACAGGGGCGGGAGCAACTCGGTCACCCGTCCTGGATGGCCACGGCTGCCGTCATCGGTGGCCAGCCGGACATCGACACCCAGGGCCTGGAAATCTTCGACGCCCGCGAACAAAGCCGCCCGGCGGGCACCGTAGCACAACGTCACGTGCCGGGCCAGCGGCACGCTACGGGCCGGTTCGCCGTAACGTCGCCGTCCCAAAAACTCGGCTGCCAGTGACAAGAACGGGGTCTGCCCGATCCCCCCGGCGACCAGAATCAGATGCGCGATGGGATCGGCCGGAAAGCCGTTTCCCAAAGGTCCCCAGACCATCAACGACTGTCCCGGCGGGCAGTGGGCCAATTCCTGCGTGAATTTCCCCTTGACCCAATACACCACCTCCACGCCCCACGGTGCTCCGCTGGCCGAATCCAGCGTCTGGTACAGGGCGAAGGCGCGCCCGATCAAAGGATCGTTCCGCTCCAGCCGCAGCATCAGGAACTGGCCAGGCAGGATGCGGGCGGCCAACTCGGGACAGCCGAAACGCAGCCGGTAGGTCTGTTCGGCCACCGGGACGTTTTCGACGATCGTCACCTGTCGCTGGAGGGCCGCGTCGGCATAGTGCGCTGCGTGCAACGGGTTGGGCATCAGCGTCCTTTCTTGCGTCGGCGCGGCGAGGAGACAGACGCCTTTTTGCTGCCGCGACCGCTTGCTCCCGAATGTCCGCCGCCAACCTTCTTACCGCGGCCGCTTGCTCCCGAATGTCCGCCGCCAACCTTCTTGCCGCGACCGCTTGCTCCCGTATGCTCGCCGCCAAGCTTCTTGCCGCGACCGCTTGCTCCCGACTGCTCGCCGCCAACCTTCTTACCGCGACCGCTTGCTCCCGAATGTCCGCCGCCAAGCTTCTTTCCGCGACCGCTTGCTCCCGAATGTCTGCCGCCAACTTTCTTACCGCGGCCGCTTGCTCCCGAGAGCTCGCCCGCAAGCTTCTTGCCGCGGCCTCCGCGCCGCGTTTCCGTGTTGTCTTTGTCGTGCCCGGCACTTGGCGACCCCTG
This sequence comes from Planctomycetaceae bacterium, assembly GCA_007133715.1. Taxonomy (GTDB): domain Bacteria; phylum Planctomycetota; class Planctomycetia; order Pirellulales; family Pirellulaceae; genus SLMF01. The sequence continues at coordinate 1,902 of SLMF01000083.1, read as the reverse complement.
CGGTGGTCTCGGCTTCCTGGGACGTCGCGGCGGTGCGTCATCCTGAGTCTCCCGCGGCCGACCCGCCGCCTGCGACCCCCGCCGAGAACCCGAACCGACCTGCCCCCCCCCGGCTCGCCGCCGGCCCCGGACACCCGCGCCTGCCTGCTCTTGTGCCAAACCGGCCGCTCGCCGCTGTAAACCCCGAACCTCCTTGGCGGTCAACGGGCGGTAGGCGCCCGAGGGGAGTTCGCCCAGTCGGAGCGGGCCAATCGACGTCCGGGTCAAACGCAGCACTTTGTGCCCCACTCGAGCCAGGATGCGGCGGATCTCCCGGTTCCGACCCTCGTCCAACACAACCTCTAAATCGGTCGATTGCTTGTAACGCTTGCTGATGCGGACCGAGCGGACTTGCACAAAACCGTCCGCCAAATACAAACCCTTGCGCATCGAACGCAGTGTCTCGACCGTCACTTGGCCCGCCACCCGAACCGCGTAACGCTTCTCGATCCCGTAACTCGGATGCGTCAAACGATTGGTCAATTCCCCGTCGTTGGTCAACAACATCAAGCCTTCGCTGCCCCGATCCAAGCGGCCGACCGGAAACACCCGCGGCTCCGGGGGCACCAGATCGATCACCCGCGGCCGCCCCGCCGGATCCCGGCTGGTCGAGACGACGCCTGTCGGTTTGTTCAGCGCATAGTACACAAACCGCGGCAAACTCAGCACGACCCCGTCGACCCGGATCTCCTGAACCGACGGGTCGACACGGGTCCCCAGTTCGGTAACCACGCGCCGATCGACTTCGACTCGCTCCTGAAGAATCAGCTCTTCGCATTCGCGGCGACTGCTGATCCCCGTCGCAGCCAGCACCTTTTGCAGACGCTGCAGGGCAGGAGGCGGCGAGGTCGAGCGTGTGCCCGTGGGCGGGCGACGTCCAGCGGGACGGGGGGGCATCGGATCGTTCCTTTGTACAGTAGAATGGGTTCCGCTTCTCGAGTGGAATTCATTCCACCTGGGCAGGAAACGCGAGTCGGCGGGCGCTTTATGATAACGCGCCCCCGCAAGCTCCTCCAGCCCCCTCGTAACTCCGTCAGCAGGCAAGCCGACCGCGAACCCGTGGCACGGACGAACAAGCGGCGACGCTACGGCCGTCCCGATCCAAAACGGCGCTTCCTGCCAGGCGCCGTCGACTTCCCAATCGGGTACCGGATGCCGCCGACTGCGGTGCCGAGTGACCTGACGATAACTGGCCAAAGCATCCGAAAACTACGGCCCGGTGGTGGCAAACGCCTGCCCGGCCGGATAGATTGAGCTTCTGGGCGTTTCTGCAGATTTCGCCGAGCACTTGCAGGAGATTCCGATCGATATCAGCGGCCGCGGTCCCACCGCTCCGCGGCCGGAGCGGGTCTTCGTCGGGCACGCGGGCGGAGATCGCTTTGTGTTCCGCATCACGTTTGCCGAACCCTTTTGCCGCGATGATTGGGTGTTCCACCTGTACGCCGATCTGGATCACGATCCAGAAACGGGACGTCAAGATTCCCCCAGTTTCCGGGGGACGGACATGATGTACAGCTTTGTCGCCGGGAGGAGCCAGAAAGCGTTCCCCGTGCATCACGCCTCTTTGTTTCATCCGCACCAATCCGCAATACTCGGCAAAAGGAGGCGGAGCTGGGGTGTTCCGTTTGCCAAACCTCGAGCCACCCTTTGCAGGTCGGGGGTTTCTTAGAGCGGTCACCCAACGTAAACGGGCCTGGAACAAGGCCTTGGATAAGATCGGAGTGGGCCCGAAAGGTGGCTGCCAGCGGAGGTCAGCTATGCCAGGACAAGTAACGCAGTTCTCGTGAGGCAAATAGATCACCGGCAACATGGGGTCGCTCCCGCTAAAAAGGCTGGGTACCCTCGTTTGGCTCAAGACAGCTG
>SLMF01000201.1 GCA_007133715.1 Planctomycetaceae bacterium | reverse complement strand
GTCTGTTCCCACAGAAACGTGTGGGCATCCGCATCGCGTCGCGGCGCCGCATCCAGACGCCGGGCAAACAACCGATATTCGGCTCGGCCCAATCCGACATGGCTGCCGTCGCGGTGGTACCGGTCGCGGCCGAACCCGTAGACCGTATCCTGGTCCAGCACCAGCAGCCGACCGCTGGGGACCTGCGTGCCCAGGGTGGGCCAGCCGCCCCAGCCGCTGTGCATTTCCGTGCCGACAACCCAATAGGTGCGGTGCCACCAAGAATCGTCCAGGAATCCGGCCGGGCTGTGCAGATGGGGCAGCGTTTCGGCTTGCGGCTGACCCTCCCGATCGAAACGCTGGTGTCGCATGAAGATCGAGTCGTGTTGGGCCGAGAGGATGTCGTTCAGGATCCCGGGCATGCTGAAGCCGGGTGCCGGGCGCGTCAACGGATGCGGCTGGCCGCCCGTTTCCGGATCGCGGCTGTCCAGCCAGGTGCGGGACAGCTCCTGACCGGTTTGGGCATCGAGTCGTGCCAAGACGATGCCGCCGTCGAGATAGCCCGAGCGGCCGGCGCTGGCGTAAACCACGGCCTGGTCGGGGCCCTGCTCCAGGACCAGCACACTGCCGTGGACGGGCCAAGCGGATTCCAGCTGTCCGTGGACCATGACCAGGCGGTCGGAGGGGGCCACGCGGTACCGCCAGGCCAGCTGGCCGTCTGCGGCGCGCAGGCAGTAGACCCAGCCGTCGGCCGATCCGAACAGCACGCGGCCGTTCCAGATCGTGGGCGGGGAATCGACGCGGCTGTCCGCCGTGAAATGCCACAGCGGTTCACCGTTGTCGGCATCCCGCGCGTAGACGGTGTGCGTGTCGATCGACGCGACCAACACGCGGCCACCGGCGGCCACGGGCGCGCTCAGCGGCCCCGGCAGCGAGACCTGCCAAGCCGGGGCCAGATCGGCAGAAACGCGGGCGGGCGTGGCACTGCCGCGACCCGGACCTTGCCGATAGGTCGGCCAGTCGCCCCGCGGCAACTGCTGCGGCTCGACCGCCTCCCAAGCCGGGCCACGTTCCCACCGCGGTTCCGCCCCAGACGCCTGATCTCCCCGAGGCAACGGTTCGGAAGCCAACGCATGGTACGAATTGAGCTTAGCCAAAATGAAGCAGGCGCAGGGATGGGGCGGGGCGTACAACAGCCCGTTGCAGGGCAGAACCCCGTACTGGCATTCGCCCCGGACCCAATGGTGCGCCAAGGCTTGACCGCTTTCGACGTCGACGAACTCGACCCCCGTGCGGCCGGTGATCAGGTACCGGTCGGTGGCTTTGTGGCGGTAACAGCGGGCATGGGACATGATCGGCTGATAGAATTCCTGATCGCGGGGACGGCGGCGCCGCACCTCGCCGGTCTGAGGATCACGCCCCGCCACGATACCCGGGTCGCCCGCCCCGACCAGGTTGCCGGTCCAGACCAGCCCCCCGGCGACCAGCACGTCCACCGGTGCGTTGTAACCCTCGCGACAAGGTGCCGACCACAGCTGCTGGCCGTCCTCGGCGGAAAACGCGATCAGTTCCCCGGGCGGCGAGATCCCGCCCTGGCTGGTCACCGTCCATTGGACTTCCGCCTGCGGGTCCTCGTTTTCCTGCGAGTCGCTGATGCCGCGATCGGCCGACAGCACGACGCCGTCGTACACGACCAGGGTCGGAGCGGTCCAAGCGGGACGGCGGAGGCTGATCGGCCGGGCCGCCTGCCACACGGATTGCCCGTCCGCCGCGTCCAGGCAGATCACGTGGGTCTGATTTTGGAAGAACACGCGCCCGTCGGCCACCGCCAGGGTCGTGGGCATGACCTGGTCGAACTCGGCACCCGTCCGTTCCCACAACGTCCGCCCGCTGGCGGCATCGACCGCCAACAGACGCGTTTGCGGGCGGGGGTGCTCGTAAATCGGCCACCAATGCCAGATCCGTTCCGTCTCCGCCGCCCGGCGTGCCTGAGCGGCCGGATCCGGGGCGCGGTCACCGATGACCAGATACAACACGCCCTGTTCCAAGAGGATTTCCTGAGCATGCTCGGTCTGTTCGTACACCTGCAGCGTTTCGCCCGTCGCGGCCGATAACGCCTCGACCGGCTTGCCATACCCGAGCGTCACGTAGACGCGGTCGCCGACCGCCACCAACCGCCGGGCCAGATCGGGCGGCCCGCTGCGGAATCCGCGCAGCCGGTACTCCCAGGTTCCCAGCGGCCGCTGCCACAACCGCACCCCGCTGAACGCATCCCGGGCGATCAGCTGCCATTGCGCGGGCAACGTCACGTCGGCCGCCGGACCTCGGTCGATGATCGAAAACAGCCGCCCTCCTGCCGATACGGCCGCACTCAGCGTGGCCAGGTGCTCGTGGCTGCGGGCCCAGACCGGCGAACTGACCCACTGCACCCGCCGCGGAGGACCGACCACCGCATCCGCCGCCACCGCGTTGTTGCTGGGATTGTGCAGGTAATGCGTCCACTCGTCCAACGCGTCCGGCCATGGCTTGACCGTCTTGGTCCACGCCCCGTCCCGTTTCCGCAACGCCACGCCGCGGGGCGCCAGTACCCGCATGATCTCGTCCGGGCACAGTTCGACCGATTGCTCGACCACCAGCAGATTCACCAGGTTTTCGGCGTAGGGCAGATGCGTCCCATTCCAAGCCCCGATGGTCACCGATCCGTAGCGGCCCCGGGAACGGACGTGCTCGCGGGCCTGTTCCCGTCGCTCCGGATCCGTTTCCAGGCCGTGGACCAGATAAGCCTCGCCGCCCCCCAGTGCCGCCGTCAACCGGCCCTCGCCACATCCGGCGTGCACCACCAGCCCTCCCTGGACACCGCTTTGTTCAAGCAGCTCGCGCGCCGTCTGCGCCGCTTCTGCCTCCAGGATCTCCGTAGGCTCCAACTCCCCCGCCGACGCGACCAGGGCAACCCGCGGTACCACCAAACACACGCCGCAGAAGAAAGCCAAAACGCTGCTGATCAAGAACCTTTTCATCGTTCCGCTCCTGGAAAATTCGTGGGAAAATCAGGTGGCAAGCACCGTCTCCGTGAAAACCTGGCGACGACACTTGACGACAACACCAAACGCGACGAGCGGGCGTTTATCTTTGCCCGCGGGGCGATGGAGGATCGGATTCGGGAGTGAGCCGCTCCATCAGACGGGGGGCACTGTAACCGCGTTTGCGGATATCTTCCAGTTTCGCTCGTAACGCGGCAGCTTTTTCCGGATGTTCGGCGATCAGGTTGCTCTCCTGCCCCAGATCCTCGCGGAGGTTGTTCAACCATTCGTCATGGGGATTGGGTGCATAACCCCTCCAGTCCGGCTCGTTCTGCAGCGCGCCGGTCGGCGCGTCGAGATACACCCAATCGCCATGTCGCAACCCCCACGGTCTGCCCCAGGTACGGTGTACGATCGTCTGGCGGCCGGAAGCCTCCGCGTCGCCACGCAGCAAGGGCAACAGGTCGTAGCTGTCTTCGGCGGCGTTGTCGGGCAACGAGTACCCTACCAGCGAGGCCACGGTTGCCATCACATCGACTTGGCTGATCAGTTCGTCGTTGACGCGACCGGCCGGGACCACGCCTGGCCAGCGAACCACGAACGGCACACGGTGACCGCCTTCCCAGACGTCCCGTTTCAATCCGCGGAGCGGTCCCATGCTGAAATGGCCATGATTCTGGATCCGGGCATAGGCGATCGACTCGGGCCCGTTATCGCTGCTGAAGATCACCAGCGTATTCTCGGCGAATCCGTGGTCTTCCAAGGCTTGCAGCACCTCGCCCAGATGGGCATCACTCTGGTGCATGAAATCGCCATACGGGCCGGCTTCGGTCGATCCCTGAAACGCTTCGATGGGCACCACCGGCGTATGGGGCGAGGTCCACGACCAATACAAGAAAAACGGCTGATCCTCCCGTTGCTGCCGGATCCAAGCCACCGCTCTTTCGGTCAGCCGGGGCATGACCGCATCCAGACGCCAACCTTCAACCATCGGACCATGACGGCAATCGTGACCCGCCCCACGCTGGCCCGCTTCGCAAGCGGCCGTCGGTTCCGGAATCGGCGTGAAAGGCACCGTCGGTGCTTCCAGGATCCGATCATTTTCAATCCACGTGTAGGGTGGGAAATTCGGTACGTCGTCGCCAAAGTACTCGTCAAAACCATGATCCAGCGGCCCCCCCGGGACGGGACGTGACCAATCGTGCGCGCCGGGATGATTCCGATCTTCAACCTCCGGGTTGCGGATCGCATCCCAGTCCCAACCCAAGTGCCATTTTCCGATGCACGCCGTGCGATAGCCTTTTTCTCGAAGCATTTGGGCGAGCGTCAGGCGGCCCGCATCCCACCAAGGCCCTCCCCAACTGCCGACAATCCCTTCCCCTTGTCGCCAGTGGTAGCGCCCGGTCAACAGCGCATAGCGACTGGGGGTACAGACACCGGAGGAACTGTGTGCGTCGGTGAATCGCATCCCCTCGCGGGCCAATTGGTCCAAATGCGGGGTCGGGATTTTCGACGCGGGGTTCTGCAGGCTGAAATCTCCATACCCCTGATCGTCCGTGTACACGATCAGGATGTTGGGCAGACGCTCCGCTTTGCCCGCATCGGCTACGGCCCTGGAGACCGAGGATAAGACCACCACCATCGCGAATATCTGTTTCCAGACCGCCCAAACTTGCCTCGCCATTTCGAATCTCTCCCTTTTACCCGCAATTTCACGGAATTCCTACGGCCGCGGAAGGCTTGCCGTCTCAGGTACTGATTCTAGTCGCTGGCTCCGCCGAAAAATACAGCCCGCGGACAGCTCCGATTTCATTTCCGAAAAACCACCATAGGGATGGGACCTGTTGTCCGTCATAGCGACTGCATCATGGAGGATTCTTCTTCGCTACCTCTCGCTCGCTCCACACAACTCTCCCGGATGCCCCCGGCTTGT
>SLMF01000453.1 GCA_007133715.1 Planctomycetaceae bacterium | reverse complement strand
CCTACACTTAGTCCCCCTACACTTAGTCCCCCTACACTTAGTCCCCCTACACTTAGTCGTCCTACACTTAGTCCCCCTACACTTAGTCGTCCTTCAATCCCCCGGCTGTTCGACTAAGTGTAATCGACTAAGTGTAATCGACTGAGTGTTTCATAAGAAATAAAATTCGTCAAGTTATTTTGACGCGACGCCTAAGAACTAAGAACTAAGAACTAAGAACCACGAACTAAGAACGGCAATTCGAGCGAGCCGACCTCCGTAACCCGGGAGTAATACCATGCCGGAACCTGAAATGCTGGGACAGCCAGAAAGCGTGCCTGGGACAATCGCCACGAAGGCGACCCTGATTTCTCCGCAGCTCCGTTTCCCGATGCGGGAGGTCTGCTGGGCCCTGCTGACCGCGCTGCTGATCGGCCACGTCGTGCTGGCTCGGGAGTTCGACGAGGCCGAGCGGGAGGCTGACCGGCCGAATCTGCTGCTGATTCTGGCCGACGACCTGACTTGGCGAGATCTCGGATTCGTCGGCAATGCCGAGGTCAAGACCCCGAACCTGGACCGCTTGGCCAGCCAGAGCATGTATCTGCGGCACATGTTCGTCTCCGCCCCCATGTGCACCCCCGTCCGCAGCGCGCTGTACACCGGTCTGTACGGCGTCCGCAGCGGCGCCTATCCCAACCACGCACGCACCCACTCCGGTACACGCAGCATATTCACGCACCTCCAGCAGCACGGCTACCGTACGGGCCTGCAGATCAAGCAGCACGTCGCCCCGCGTGCCACCTTCGACTACGAATACCTCGGCGGCCGGCACTTCGACTTCGAACCCACGCGGGGGTTCTTCACACGCGACCCCCAGCAGCCCTGGATGCTGGTGTTCGCTTCCAATTTCCCGCATGTCAACACGTGGGGGCGAACCGTACCCCAGCAGCTGCGAGCCCACTTCGACGCCGACCGGCTGACCGTCCCCCAATACCTGGTCGACACGCCCGAAACGCGTGACAGGCTGGTCAGCTATTACGCCGCGCTGATGGCTTTGGACAACCAGGTGGGCCAGCTGATGCAGCTGCTGGAAGAGACCGGGCAGGTCGAAAACACGCTGGTGCTGTTTCACACGGAACAGGGCTGCTCGCTGCCGTACGCCGGGAAATGGTCGCTGTATGACAACGGCATCCGCAACACCGTGTTGGCTCGCTGGCCGGGACGCATCCGGCCCGGCTCCGCCAGCGACGCGTTGCTGCAGGACGTGGACCTGGCCCCCACGTTTCTCGAAGCGGCCGGCGTCGATCCCACGCTCGTAGATGCCGGCCAACCCGACGCCGACGGCGATACGGGCTTCGACGGACGCAGCTTTCTGGACGTTCTCCTGGGCAAAAGGGATCATCACCGCGACTATGTATTCGCCCAGCACACCACCGTGGGTGTCATCGGATTCCGCGAGCCGTATCCGATCCGCTCGGTCCGTGACAGCCGCCATAAACTGATCCACAACCTTGCTTACGAGCACACGTTCTGGATCCGCGGCATCCACGTCGCCCCGCCCATCGACTCCTGGCGCCGGGCGGCCGAGAACGACCCGAACATCTCCGCCCGCGTCCGCTGGCTCTCCCACCGCCCCGAGTTCGAACTCTACGATCTGAAGCGTGATCCGCGGGAGACCCACAACTTGGCCGACGAGCCCGCTTCCGCGCCGATCAAGCACCGGCTGAACAGCCAACTGGAAGCCTGGATGCGGCAGCAGGGCGACCGGGGGCTGGAAACCGAACTCCAGGCTCCGTCCCGTCGAGCCGGCGGCGGCGGTAACCGGCCGTGAAGATTCGCCTGCTCGCGCTCAGTGAAACGGTGCTCGTGATCGTAATCGAAACGGGCCAAGCATGATGATGCTCTGGAGATCGATTACGAGCACGAGCACCGCGATGCTGAGCACGAGCACGGAAGAGAACCAGAACCCAGCCGTGCACCGAAGGACGGCTTGAGCCGTTTTCCAAATGGAAAATCAATCGTCCGTCCTCGGTGACGGCAGCTGGTACGGACAGAACCGTTTGATACACTGAAAGAAACTGGGGTGGCGGTCCCGGAAACCGGTCCGCAAGATTTCGCCTTTGAAGAACAGGGAAAACAGCGATGAATCGTGAGCAGTGTTGCCGTCTGTGGTTGGGAGTCGTGTTGGGGATCGGGATGCTGGCCGGGTCCGGCTCCGCTTTTGCCGCATCCGAGCGGGGGGTGCTGATCGAAGCGGAGAGTTTTGCGGAGCCTGGCGGTTGGGTGCTGGACACCCAGGCGATCGAGCAAATGGGCTCCCCCTACTTGATGGCCCATGGTTTGGGGCGTCCGGTGGCCGATGCGGTCACCACGGTCGCGATCCCGCAGCCGGGCCGTTACCGGGTGTTTGTCCGCACCAAGGACTGGGTGGCGCGCTGGGAGGCACCGGGACAGCCGGGCCGATTCCAGGTGTTGCTCAACGGTCAGCCATTGGACGAAACCTTCGGCACGCAGGGTGCCGAGTGGTTCTGGCACGACGGGGGCAGCGTCGAACTCGAAGGGACCGAAGTGACCGTGACACTGCGCGATCTGACGGGTTTCAACAGCCGCTGTGATGCGATTTACCTCAGTCCCGACAATCAGGCTCCGCCGAATGACCAGGCGAGCCTGCCGGACTGGCGGCGGCAACGGTTGGGCTTGCCCGAAACGCCGATCGAGCAGGAGCCCTATGATCTGGTGGTGGTCGGGGGCGGACTGGCCGGGATGAGCACGGCGATCAGCGCGGCCCGGATGGGCTGCCGCGTGGCTCTGATCCAGAACCGGCCTGTGCTGGGCGGGAACAATTCCGACGAGATCCGCGTCTGGGCCCGCGGCCGCACCCGCCGCAACCGCTTCCCGCGAATCGGCGAGATCGTCGAGGAATTCGCCGCGGACGGTTCCCAATCCCCCTGGCCCACCAGCGAAGTCAGCGATGAACCCAAAGAGGCCGTCGTGCGGGCGGAGCCCCTGATCGATCTGTTCTTGAACCACCATGCGACCCGGGTCCAGATGGACGAGGCGGGCCAGCGGATCGCGGCCGTCGTGGCTTTCGACACCCGCACCAGCCAGGAGAAACGGTTCACCGCGCCCCTGTTCGCCGATTGCACCGGGCATGGCACGATCGGTTACCTGGCCGGTGCCGACTACGAAATGCGTCCCGAGGGCCAAATCGGGATGGGGATGAGCAACATGTGGCGGTGGGACGAAGCCGCACAACCGGTCGCGTTTCCCGAGACCCCCTGGGCCCTGGACCTGAATATGGGCGACTTTCCCTACCCCCAAAACCAGCACGGTCCCTGGTTCTGGGAAGGCGGATTCAAAAAACACCCCATCCGGGACCTGGAAGCGATCCGCGACGGGAACCTGCGCGCGGTCTTCGGCGCCTTTAACGCCATGAAGAACCGCGAGGGGGCTGCGGACCATCAGAACGCCTACCTTTCCTGGGTGGCCTATATCGGGGGAACCCGCGAATCACGACGCCTGCTGGGCGACGTGATCCTCTCGGGTGACCACATCCGCGCGGATCGCCAGTTTCCTGACGGCGTCGTTCCCACCACCTGGTCCATCGATCTGCATTACCCGCGGGAGGAATATGCGGAGAAGTTCCCCGAGCGTCCCTTCATCGCCCGCGCCGTCTTCGATCGCCCCCCGGCCCTGCAGCGCCCGGAAGGTTACCTGGTGCCCTACCGCTGCTTCTACTCCCGCAACGTCCCCAATCTGTTCATGGCAGGCCGCTGTGTCAGTGTGACGCGAGAGGGGTTGGGCACGGTGCGAGTCATGCAGACCGGCGGCATGATGGGCGAAGTGGTGGGCAAAGCGGCGGCGATTTGCGTGCGGCGCCAAATCGAACCGCGGGACGTGTATGAGCAACATCTGGAGGAGTTGTTCGAATTGCTGCGACTGCCGGGCCAGGCCCGCCGCGCGACGGTGGACGGACCGCTGAAGATGCCCGAAGTATTGCTGCCAGCCCACTTCCGAGGTCCCTTCAGCGGCTTGGATCCGACCAAGCTGGACGGGATCGTGCTCGACACGGCAGACGCCCAGCGGGAGGGCCGTTGGACGGTCGGCCAAGGGCTGCCCCGCTACATCGGCTGGAATTATCTGTACTCCTCGGCGGACAGCGGAGCCCGTATCCGCTTTCCCTTCAACCCGCCCCACACAGGGCCCTACGAAGTCCGACTGGCCTATCAGGCGCACGAGAACCGCGGTACCGCCGTGCCCGTGACCGTACGCTGCGGCGAGCGGGAGCAGACGCTGCGGATCGACATGCGCCAAGCTCCGCCGCAGGACGAGGCCTTCCTTTCCCTGGGCACTTTCCATTTCGTACAAGACCAGACCGGCAGCATCGAGATCGGCACCGAGGGAGCTGGCGGCGTGGTGCACGCCGATGCCGTCCAGTTCCTGCCGCAAGAAGCAGAAACGCCGGAACCGTGATTCCGCGACACAAGACGATGTTCTCCCGTCTCCCCGACCGTGATCACAATCAGTCCAAGACGGGACCACCTCGCTTCCGCATCCCCAGGCAGAGTCATCGCTCTGCAATCGCGGCAGGTTGCCAGTCGGCCCGCGGTGCAAGAGAATAAGGCGGAGATGTGGTGTGCGACGCCGCAAGGTTCTCTGGCTTGCAAATCCGAGGAGACGTATCGTGATCTGGAATACAACAAATCCGCGGCTCGCGGGTGCCGGGCTGAAGTGCGTGATGCGGGTACTGGCCATGCTGCTGTTGTTCTCGGGACCCGTCTGGGCTGCGGAAGACGCGACGGAGCGGTTCCAAGCGGGCGCGTATGCCCAGGATATCACGCCCGATTGGTTCCCCATCGTGGTCAACGGAGGCTTTCAGCCGCGGTACGCCGAACGGGCCCTCGATCCGCTGCACGCCCGCTGTCTGGTACTGGACGATGGCCAGCACACGCTGG
>SLMF01000013.1 GCA_007133715.1 Planctomycetaceae bacterium | reverse complement strand
GGAGCTGACGCGGAGCCATTTTGGGGAGCTGCCAGTGACACGGTTCGGAGGACGTCGGGAATTCCTTGTGCCGAAGGTTGCGATCGGCCGCACATGGCGGGGCGTGCTCGGCCTCTGCGGGCTCATCCTGCTCGGCGGGAGGGGGTGGCCGGGGGCCGTATTTGCCGAACCTCGGGTGCCCGCCGCTCGAGCGCAGCAGCCTTACCTGCATCTGCGTCCGGAAGGCACGTGTTATCACGGGCCGGGTCGGGGGGAAGCGGTACCGGAAGACTTGACTTCGGTACCGATTGCCTTTTTCGGACCCCGTTGGGAAGGGGACGAGGAAACCGACGTGTGGGTTGCGGCCCAACTGGCTTTAGACGAAGCCAACGCGGCGGGCGGATATCGAGAAAAACCATTCGAAATGGTGGTTGCTTGGTCAGACGATCCTTGGGGCAGCGGTACGACCCAACTCGCCCGTTTGATCTATGAGCAGCCCGTGAAGGCCATTTTGGGGGCCTTCGACGGCCATTCGGCGCATTTGGCGGCGCTGCTGGTGGCCAAGGCACGGTTGCCGGTCGTCCTGGCGATCACCAGCGACCAGAGCGTCCCTTTGGCCAATGTCCCGTGGGTATATTCCCTGCTGCCGGGAGATCACCTTCAGGCTCCGCCTTTAGCGGATGCGGTTGCTGCCGAGTTAATCAGCGACGGGAGTGGTGGTCGGCTGGTCGTTTTGTCGTCTGAGCAGCACGACGCACGTTATTTTGGCCGCGAGTTACTGAGTGATTTAGCGCGGCGGCATCGGATCACACCTCGATTCCATCTGGAGAGCCGGGCGGACGCGGGGGAGGTGGCACCGCAGGTGCAGCGGGCGCTGGCCGCACGTCCCGACGCGCTGGTCGTATTGGCGGGTCCCGAGGACAGCGCGCGGCTGGTCCGGGCGGTGTGGTCCGCCGGATATGGCGGCCCGGTGTTTGGGGGGGCCGCGATGGGTCGGCGGGTGTTCCATGAGCGGCTAGGCGATCCCGTGTCGGAAGTAATTTATCCCTGCCTATTCCGCCCCGGCGAATCCTCGCAGGCGTTCGTCACGAGTTTTCAGGCGGTGCGGGGTTACCCGCCCGATTATGCGGCAGCGCACGCCTACGACGCGACGCGGCTGATCATTCAGGCGATACGAGCAGCGGGGCTCAACCGTCCGCGGATCAACGACGCGATCCGTGAGCTGGCACCTTGGGAAGGAATCACGGGTACGGTTGACTGGGACCCGGTCGGCAGCAACGAGCGAACCGTTCGTGATGTGGGTTCTTTGCAGGGGATGCCAAGTACCCCTAAAAGCCAGATAGCTCCCGTTAATTAGTTCGCTTATGTGTGGCAGATGGGTCGTATAATCCTCCGATTGGTGGCAATTGGAGCTTGACAAGAACCGGCTCAAGGAGACAATGAAGAGGAGGGTCACGTTTCTAGATTCGCATATCTATGGGTATCCAGATTACGAGACAGGGAGAATTTGTTACGGCCCGTCCATCGGATGGACGGGCGATTTTTCGTTTACGGCTCTCATTGATTATTTGAGTTTTGGGCAAAGGGAGGGGCGCATGTTGCTCCGCAAAAAACTACCGTTGGGATTCACTTTAGTCGAATTGTTGGTGGTCATTGCGATCATCGGGATTCTGGTGGCCCTGTTGTTGCCTGCGATTCAGGCGGCGCGTGAAGCGGCGCGGCGTTCGCAGTGCAGCAACAACCTGAAGCAAATGGGTTTGGCTTTGCAGAATTACCATGACACCCACAATTCCTTTCCGCCCAACCAGCATCGTTGGGGGATTGGGGCGGATATGGGACACTGGTATTCCGGTGCGATCAATATCTTGCCGTACATCGAGCAGGGGGCTCTCTATGATCGCATTATGGGTGAAGCACGGCCGCAGGGTCCCGGTTTACCGGCACCGTGGACTCGTTGGGACGGTTGGACGGTCAGTATTCCGTCCTTTCAATGCCCTTCCGACACCCGGTTGGAGAACGACTCCGAATCGCCGGCGGTACTGAATTACAAGTTCAGTGTGGGGGACACGGTACGTTGGAACCACGAGGACGGTCAGGGGATTGGTCGCGGCATGTTTTCCGCCGGTTACACGTTGCGGATGGCCGACGTGACGGACGGCTTGTCGAACACGATCGCGATGGGCGAGTTGGCTGGTGGCGGGGGTGCTCGTGAGATATTGGGTGGTGTGGCCTTGAACGTCGGTCATGTGGACAACCGGGGTCAGCCGGCTCTGTGTCTGGCGCGGATCGATCCCAACAACACCGACTTTTTGACGGGGGCCGTGCGGGCCAACTTCCGGCCGCACACGGGTCGAGCCTGGGATGGGCGGCCGTACTTTGTGGCTTTGTCCACGACGGTGCGTCCCAACGGTCCCTCCTGTCAGGAAGGTGGTGGTGATGGTTGGTTCCAGTATGCCACGCTTTCCAGTCGCCATCCGGGCGGTGCGCACGTAGTGATGGGCGATGGGGCGACCCGTTTCATCAGCGACAACATCGACGCGGGCGATCCGACCGCTTTGGAGGTCAGCAGCGGCCGATCGCCTTACGGCGTATGGGGTGCCTTAGGAAGCCGTTCCGGAGGGGAAACAATTAACCTGCCGTAGGGGTTGCCGCGAAGTCGTTGGAGGAATCAAATCATGATGCGAATGGCGAAAGTTTTGGGATGGGGTGCCCTGTTTCTGCTCGCGACCGGTTGTGGTGGCGATTCAGGCCTGGGCACGGTTCGAGGCCGCGTGACGATGGATGGCGAGCCGTTAGCGGGGGTCTTGGTCACGTTTGTGCCGCAGGGTGGCGGAAACGCCTCGACCGGCACGACCAATGCCAACGGTCAATATCAATTGACACATGCCGGGGGTTCGGGTGCGGAATTGGGCACCCACACGGTGCGGGTGACGACGGTCCAGGCGGAGGCGGCGACGTCGATCGGTGATTTGCCGTCGGATTCGCCGGAGTACCAAGCGATGATGGAGGCGGGCGGTGCGGATTACGCTCAGATGTCGCGTTCGATCGTGGAGAAGATCCCGGCCCGGTACAATGTGCAATCGGAGTTAGTACATCAGGTCGAAGCCGGCACGAATGTGATTGATTTGGAGTTGACCTCCGATTAGAATCGCGGGTCGCAGGAACGATTGCTGGGGGATCGTTTTGTGCGAGGCAGTGTTCTTCGAGAATGAACCGCGATGTCAGCTGGAGGAAGGCGAGAGTTCGGCGCCGCTCGGGCCGTCTGCGAATTGGCGGACGGCGGGCGTGGTGGTCGTAACCGAGTTCTTTTCTGGGGCCTCGCGGTGATTCTGCTGGGCCTTGCGCTTTTCGGCTGGTTTTCCCGGCCGCTTTTCTTTGGCGACGCGTCCCGTCCCCCTTCGAGCGATTCCGATTCGACGCTGGTTTTACCGCCACCTGCGACCGACTTGACGATGCGCTCGTTGCAGGACGAGGCGTTTGCGGTGGCCGAGCGTTTGCAGGCGGATTATCCCGAGTTGCCGGAGGCTTTGCATGTCTTGGCGATGCTGCATGCCGGGATGCGTCAGCGAGGTCGTGCGGAAGCCTTATGGCGGCGATGCATCGAGTTAGCTCCCTCGGAAGCCATTTATGCCATCAATGCGGCGGGTGCGTTGGTGGATCAAGGCCGGGGTGAGGAGGCGGTTGAGGTATTGGAGACCGCGCTGGCGTCCGGTAGCGAGCCCGCGGGCGTGTATCATCAATTGGCGGCCGTTTTGAACCAGCTCGGTCGGCTGGACGAGGCCGAGGCGGCCTTGCAGAACGTGCTGGCCTTATACCCCGAATCGGCGGAGGATTGGTACCTGCTGGGACAGACGCAGAGCAAGCGGGGCGATTATGCGGCAGCGGAAGCCAGTTTGTACCGGGCGCTGGAGCTGGCGCCGGCTCCGGTCAGTGCCTTGCACGTGTTGGCCAATGTCTCGGCGGCGCTGGGCAAGTCGGAGCAGGCCGCCAAGTACCGGGAGCACTATCGGCAGTTGAAAGCCGCTCCCGCGCGGCAATTGACGCCCGAGGACGCGACCGGGATGCGGAGAGAGCGTTATCTGGGCGAATCGTTGCGGATTGCCCTGCTGACCTTGGACGAAGCGGCGACCGTGTACACCCGCCAGGGCGATTGGGACCAGGCGGAAAAGTTGCGGCTCCGCAGTCTGGCTCTGGATCCGACCGGCACCGACATGCTCCGCGAGTTAGCCGTGCTGTACCTCGATCAACAGCGTTTCGCCGAGGCGCAAGTGGTCTTGGTACGTTTGACCGAGTTGGAGCCGGACAATGCGATCGAGCAGTTGAATCTGGCTCAGATTGCCGCCCAGGCGGGCGACCCGGGCACGGCGGAAGCCGCTTACCGGCGGGTTCTCGACCTGCAGCCCGATGCGGCTCGAGCCCATTTCGGGCTGGCTCAACTGTATCGGGACCTCGGTCGTTTCGAGCAGGCACGTTGGGCAGCCGAGGAGGCAGCTCGCTGGTCGCCGACCGCGGACAGTTTCCGGTTGCTGGCGGACATCTGCCGCCGTGCTGGCGACCACACTGCGGCTCAGGCGGCACAGGAGCGGGCGGATCGTTTGAGTTCGCCGGAGGCTTCCTCAGGTCTCCGGCCCGCCGAACGATAGGAGACATCACGCTAGCCTCTGGGGGGGGCGGAATAAAATGCGGAATTCGATAACGCCTCTGAGTGGAGGCGTCGCTTGGCTTGCGCTGCTGGCGATGCCCGGTTGGGCGTCGGAAATCGCGGTGCGGATGACCGACGTGACGGGCGAGTCGGGAATCGGCTTCGTCCACTCGCATGGTGGCGATGGGCAGGGCTACATTGTCGAGGGCGTGGTCGGCGGGATTGCCTTGTTCGACTACGACGGCGATGGGTTCATCGACATCTATTTTCTGAACGGAACTCCCTTACGCGGCACGCAAGTGGACACACCCCCTCGCAATGCGCTGTTCCGCAACCATGGCGACGGCACGTTCACCGATGTCACCGAGCAGGCGGGGGTCGGTGATTTGGGGCACGGGTTGGCCGTGACCGTCGGCGACTACAACAACAACGGCCATCCGGACTTATACATCAGCAATTTCGGTCCCAACGTGCTGTACCGCAACAATGGGGACGGAACGTTCACCGATGTGACGGCGCAGGCCGGAGTGGGCAATGGCGACCGGGTGGGTGCCGGGGCTTCGTTTTTGGACATCGAGGGCAACGGCCGGTTGGATCTGTTTGTTTCGAACTACATCGATTTCAATTACGAGAACCACGTACCGCTGCCGATGGGTCGCTGGTTGTTCCAGGCGGGTCCGCAGTACTACAATCCGTTGCCCGACGCGTTGTATCGCAATCAGGGGGACGGCACGTTTGTGGACATCAGCGAGTCTTCGGGGATCGGTACGGTCGCGGGTCCGGGCATGGGGATTGTCAGCTTTGACGCCAACGACAACGGTTACCCGGACATTCTGGTCAGCAACGATGGGGGTCCCAATTTTTTGTATCAGAACGATGGTCGGGGCCGATTTACGGAAGTCGGATTAGAAGCCGGTTTGGCTTACGATTTTCTGGGCAACAGCAATTCCAGCATGGGTGTGGACTGTGGCGATTTTGACAATGACGGTCGTCTGGATCTGATCATGACCAATTTCGCCTCGGAGATGCCGGTGTTGTACCGGAACATGGGGGAGGGATTTTTTCTGGATACCAGCAGTGCCGCCCGCTTGTCGGCCGGGTTGTTCCCGCATGTGACCTGGGGAACCGGTTTTGCCGACTTTGACAACGACGGTCATCGCGATCTGTTCATCGCCTGCGGCCATTTTGACCCGATCGAGCATGTGGACGATCGCACGGCTTTTCGGGTGCCGAATTTTCTCTTGCGCAACCGGGGGGATGGCACGTTTGAGGACGTATCGAAAGCGGTGGGCAGCGGTTTGGCGGTGGTCGAGAGCAGCCGGGGAGTGGGCTTGGACGATTTGAACAATAATGGCAGGATCGACGTGGTGGTGTTGAATTCGAACGCCCCGCCGACCCTGATCCGGAACGACACGACGTCGGATCATCATTGGCTGCAGCTGCGTTTGCGGGGGGTCTGGTCGAATCGGGAGGCGGTCGGTGCGCGGGTGCAGGTGCGTTCGGGCGAGTTGGAGCAGGTGGCCGAGGTACACAGTGGCCGGGGATATCAGAGCCATTATGGCACGCGATTGAGTTTTGGTTTGGGTTTGCGTGCGCGGGTGGATTGGGTGCGGGTGCGTTGGCCGGGCGGTGCGACGGAGATATTTCGCGATTTGCCGGTGGATCGGTTAAGTATCTTGACCGAGGGAACGGGCGAACCGGAGGGTTGAGGGGGGCATGGCCAGACAACGGGGAAATCGGCGTCGTCGCCGGGTTCGCAGGGAGACGGATGCGGGGCATCGGCCGGAGCCGGTGCGCGAGGAGGCGCCGCCGGTGCGGCCGGCGGTTCGTTATGTTCGGCTGCTGGTGGGTTGCCTGTTGATCGCTCTGTTGATTGCCGGTTTTTCCGCTTGGTGGATGCCTGTGGAGGAGGAAGTGGCGTGGGAGTCGGTCACGTTGGAGCCGACGATTCGTCTGCCCCGCGAGCCGGTGGAGGCCACGGCGGAGCAGATGGAGGCGGAGCTGGTCGAGATTGCCGAGCGGCTCCAGGAACGTTTTGCCGAATCGCCCGAGGCGTTGCATGTGGCGGCGGTGGTGTACGCCGAGTTGCGTCAGACGCGGAAGGCGGAGGAGGTTTGGCGGCGCTGCATCGCGTTGGCGCCGGACCGTTTGGGGCCGCGAGTCGGGCTGGCCAGCACGGCGATCGAGCGGGGCGAGGACGAAACGGCGGTGGAGGTGCTGCGTGCCGCCCTGGACGAAGGCCTCGCCTCGCCCGAACTGTTTTATCACCTGGCCACCGCGTTGAACAAGCTGGGTCGGCTCGAGCAGGCCGAGGAGGTTTTGCAGGAGGGTCTGGCGCGATTCGAGCCGGTGGCGGTGAATTGGCGGCTGCTGGGACAGGCGCAATTGCAGCTGGAACGGTATCCGGAGGCGGAGTCCAGTCTGCGGCGTGCCCGGTCTTTGGGCGACGAGTCAGCGGAGCTGTACCTGGCGTTGGCCAATGTGCTGTCGCGCCAAGGCAAGACGGACGAAGCGGATTCGTATCGTGAACGGTTTCGCCAGCGGCGTGCCATCCCGCCGGAGGATGCGGATCAGCCGTTTCAAGTAGCCTATGCGAGTGTCATGCGGCGCAACCTGGTAGAAACGCTGGCCAAGGCCGGGGCGGTTTTCGCGCACGAAGGCGAGTTGATGGAGGCGGAACGCTTGCTGTTGCGAGCGGTGCAGCTGGATCCGCAGAACGCGGAGATCCTGCGCGAGGTGGCCCGGATGTTTTTGGACCAGCAGCGTCTGGACGACGCCTGGCTGGTGCACCGCCGCCTGATTCAACGGGATCCGCCCAATTTTCTGGATTGCATCAATCTGGCCCATGTGGGGCTGCAGGTCGGGGATTACGAGACGGTCGAAACGGCATTTCGTTTGGCCATGGATCTGCGGCCCGAGGTCGCGCTGCCTTATGTGGGGCTGGCCCGCTTGTATCTGGAAACCGGCCGCTTCGATCAGGCGCGGTGGTCGGCCGAAGGCGCGGTGCGGCGGGAACCGACGGTTCAAGCCTATGCCATCCTGGCGGCTGCCTGCGAGGCCCTGAACGATACCGATGCGGCTCAAGCGGCTCGACTGGCGGCCGAGAAATTGGCCGCCCAGGCGCCGGCGGTGGAGCCGAGCGGCGAGTCGGGGCCGGTTCCTCAAACGGTGGAGGCGCCGCGCGGGCCATGATCGGCAGATCGAAGAACCGGGAATTCGCCTTCAAAACGGCGGGGACGGCCATGCTCCTGGCTGCCGCGTGGGGACTGCGGATCCTGATGGCGGAAGCGGCCGCCGAACTGCCCTGCCCCATCCACTTGGTCGACGCGACCGCATCCTCCGGCATCACCTTCCGCCACACCGATGGCGGTGCGGGTCAGCAGTACCTTGTCGAGTTCATGACGGGCGGATTGGCGCTGTTCGATTACGACAACGACGGGCGGATCGACATCTACTTCTTGAACGGGTCGCCTTTGAAAGGCACGCCAGCGGGCAGCCCGCCCCGCAACGCGTTGTATCGGAATCAGGGCGACGGCACCTTCACCGACGTCACGGAGCAAGCAGGCGTGGGAGATACGGGCTTCGGCTTGGGCGTCACCGTGGCCGACCTGAACAACAACGGCTACCCGGATCTGTTCGTCAACAATTTCGGTCCGAACGTGTTGTACCGCAACAACGGCGACGGGACCTTCACCGACGTGACTCGGCAAGCGGGCGTGGGGGGTGGCGATCAATTCGGCGCGGGGGCGGCGTTCCTGGATATCGATGGCAACGGCAATCTGGATCTGTACGTGGGCAACTATTTGGATTTCAGTTACGAGCTGGCTGCCGATCAGCGTGTGGTCCTGACCCAAGGCACGGGAGTTCCGGGAGGCGACGGGTGAGACCTGTAGGAAAAACCGAGAGCGTGAATTGTCGGGCGCGGGCACGTTGCCGGCCGGGGCGGCGCCGCAGGGCAGCCGCGGCGGTCTGGGCCGCGGCGGCGGCGTGGCTGCTGGCCGCCCTCCCCGCCGTTGGGACTGCGGAGCACCCGGTCCCGACCGACATCCGCTTGGTCGACGTCACCGGCCCGTCGGAGATCACGTTCCGGCATACGGACGGGGGCAGTGGCCAGTATTACATCATGGAGAGTGTCGTTGCCGGGTTGGCCTTGTTCGACTATGACCAGGACGGGTTGATCGACATTTACTTCCTGAACGGTGCTCCGCTCGGTGGTGACCAGGTCCAACCAACGCCGCGCAACGCCCTGTACCGCAACCGGGGCGACGGCACTTTTCAGGACGTCACGGACCAGGCGGGTGTCGGCGACACCGGCTTCGGGCTGGGCGTCACCGTCGCCGACTTCAACAATAACGGTCTGCCGGATCTGTACTTGAACAACTACGGTCCCAATGTGCTGTATCACAACAATGGCGACGGCACGTTCACGCGGATGACGTGCCGGGCGGGAGTGGGTGCGGGGCACAAGGTCGGGGCGGGTGCGGCCTTTCTGGACATCGACGGCAACGGTCTACTGGATCTGTACGTGGCGAACTATGTGGAATTCAGTTACGAGATGCATATCGAGCGGACCATTGGGCGGCATCGTTTTCACCCTGGCCCACGCGATTTCCCGCCCATGCCCGACCTGTTGTACCGCAATCAGGGCGACGGGACGTTCATCGACATCAGCGACCAGTCGGGGATCGCGGCGGTGGCCGGAACCGGGATGGGAATGATCTGTTTCGACTACGATGGCGACGGGCACACGGACATTTTTGTCGCCAACGACCACATGGCCAATTTCTTGTTCCGCAACGACGGGACGGGGCGATTTGAAGAGGTGGCCTTGGAGGCCGGCGTGGCCTACGACCTGCACGGCAACGAGAACGGCAACATGGCGGCCGAATGCGGCGATTACCTGAACAACGGCCATCTGGACCTGCTGACCACCAATTATTCGTCCGAGATGCCCGTCCTGTACCGCAATCGGGGTGACGGAGCGTTTGAAGACGCCACCCGCCGGGCGCGGGCCGGCGCCAGCGCCTTTGCCCATGTGACCTGGGGCGCCGGTTTCGTCGATTTTGCCAACCGCGGGCTCCGCGATATCTTCATCGCCTGCGGCCACTTCATGGACAAGATCGAATTCATCGACGACCGCACCACCGTGCACGTCCCGAATATCGTGCTGAGGAATGCCGGAGACGGCACGTTCACTGACGTGTCCCAGTTGGTTGGCGATGGCTTGGCCGTGGTCGAGAGCAGCCGCGGGGCCGCTTTTGACGATCTGTACAACAACGGCCGCATCGACATGGTGATCCTGAACACCAACAGCGGTCCAACGATCGTGCGCAATGATTCGTCGCCCGAACACCATTGGTTGCAGCTCCGCCTGCGTGGCGTTCATGCCAACCGCGACGGCGTGGGGGCGCGTGTCCAGGTCACGGCCGGCAATCTGGTACAGGTGGCCGAGGTGCACAGCGGGCGGGGGTACCAGAGTCATTACGGATCGCGGCTGCATTTCGGTTTGGGAACTCGGGAACGCGTGGATCAGGTGCAGGTCCGCTGGCCAGGTGGCCCTTCCGAGGTCTTCACTCAGATGCCCGTCAATCAACTGGTCGTGTTGACAGAGGGCACGGGGACTCCACAGAATTAGGAGGCGTGATGGATACGGGCGCCAGATGGCTTGGTTTCTCCGAGGCCGGCGAGCGGGAATTGCTCCCGAACAGTTCACTTTTCCCACAGATTTCACTGGTTGGTCAAGGCGATGCGATGAGACAATCCTCGGAAAACAGCAGGAGTTCAAGGTTCGTTTTGATCGGGGTGCTGATCGCGATGTTGGCGGGCTGCCAGCCCCCCCGGGAACCGGCACCGGTTCCCGGCACGCCCGTGGTTCCTGCCGATGCGGATCCGCCCGTGGTGCCCGAGGAGCCGGACGAAGCAGATGAGCCGGTTGCGGCGGAGGTCGGCGTGGAACCGGAGCAGCCGCCGGCGGTGCGCGAACCGGAAGCTTCGCCGGCCCCCGCACCCGTGCCGGATCCCGAAGAAGTTCTGGAGCGGGTCGAGGTGGAACTGGACGGGTTGCCGCTGTATCCCCTGTCGGTGGCAGTAGGGCCCTCGGGACAATTGTTTGTCGCCGACCATCATCTGCCGGGCATTTGGCAAGTGGAAGAGGGGCGGTGGCGGCTGTTCTTCCAGGGAGAAAAGACGTTCCGAACTCCGCTGAACGCGATCCGTTGTGTGGTGTTCGATCCGCAGGGGAATCTGCTGGCCGGCGACAGCGCGACGGGCGACGTCTACCGGTTCAATCAGGAAGGCCAGCCGGAATCGCTGACCGCGCGGGACCGCCCCTTGGGCCAGATCACCATCCCGATGGCGATCGCGGTGGAGGCGGGGGGCGATCTGCTGGTGGCGGATTTGGGGGATCATCGTCTGATGCGGATCCCTGCGGCGGGCGGTTCCGTCGAAATGGTCGCGGATCTGCCCACACCACGGGGCTTGTATCTCGACCAGGATCAGCAGCTGTGGGTGATTTCTGCCGGGCGCTTGCTGCGGTTTTCCCCGGACGGCGAAAAGGAGACGATCGTCGATCAGGGAGTTTTCGAGTTTCCTCATTCGGTGGTGATCTGGGACGAGGTCGCTTATGTGAGCGATGGTTACGCGCGGACGATCTGGCGGGTGGAGCCGGGTCAGGCGGCGGAGGCTTGGGTCCACGGCGGACCGCTGGAGAATCCGGTGGGTTTGACGTTGGACGAGGATCGTTTGCTGGTGGCCGATCCGCGGGCCCGGTCGATTTTCGCGATCGATGCCGGGGGTCGGGTCTCCCCGCTTTCGCTGGAACCCGCCGCACCCTAGCGCCGCCAGATCCCCAGG
This sequence comes from Planctomycetaceae bacterium, assembly GCA_007133715.1. GTDB lineage: Bacteria > Planctomycetota > Planctomycetia > Pirellulales > Pirellulaceae > SLMF01. The sequence continues at coordinate 5,858 of SLMF01000013.1, read as the reverse complement.
AAGCCCAAGGGCTCCCGCCTGCTTGGTTGCGCCCCCCCCCGCACACCGGTTCGACGTACCAGAAAGTGGATACGATGCAGAAGACAATCGATCGTGATGGAGTTTATGTTGGGCTGCTGATAGGCGCGCTGCTGCTGGTCGCGGGCTGCCGGCCTGCGCCTCAGCCGGGTGGGGATTCGCCGGGGACGGAGACGGCGGAGTTGCCGGAGTCCGTAGCTCAGGCCCTGGCCGCCTTCAATCGGGGTGCGGCGTACATGGAACAGTACCGATACACCCAGGCCGCGGAGGCTTTTGAAGAGGCATTGGCGATCAAGCCGCATTGGACGGCCGCCCGCTTCAACTTGGGCTTGGCCCATCTCAACCTGCAGGGAGCGGCGGGCGCGGACGAGGCTTTGGATAGCGCGCGGCGAACGTTCGAGCAGGTGCTGGAGGACGACCCGGAACACCGTCACGCCCTGTTCTCCTTGGGGATGTACTACCAGCATCTGGGCGATTTGGAGCGCGCGCTGGAGTACTTCGAGTTGGCGTATCAGCTGGATCCAGAGGATACCTACGCGGCCTACAAGATGGCCGAATCGCTGTTATCGGTCGACCGTCAGGAGGAGGGAACGGAAAAGCTGGAACGCGTGGTCGCGGAGCAGCCGGGTTTCCCTTCGGCCGTATACCGGCTGGCTCTGCAGTATCAGCGGCGTGGCGAGCGGGAGAAGGCGTTGCCGTTGTTCGCGCGTTTCCGCGAGTTGAAGGACGTCGAGTTATCGGCGGGTGCGTTCACGGTGGGCAAGATCTACGGCGAGGCGGGTGAGTATTCGCTGGTGATTGGTCCGGACGGCTTGCCGTTGCCGCAGCCCGAGTCCCCCCCGCCGCCGCGGCTGGTGTTTTCCCCCGAAATCCGGCCGCTGGCCACGCGGACCTTCATCTGGAACCTGGATCCGGACGCGGAGCCGGAGGGCGAGGCGTCAGGTCGGACGGTCGGCTTGCCGGGGTTGGCGGCCGAGGACCTGAACGGCAACGGCCAGCTGGACTTGGTGATCACCGGATTGGACGCTCGGGGGCGAACCGCCGTCTGGTTCAACGACGGGACCGGTCGTTTTTCCGAAGGTCCGACGGTGGCCGACCGTGGGGTTTCTCCCAGTCTGGGGGATGTCAATAACAACGGCCACATCGATCTGTGGTTGGGGCGCGCGGGACCCGATCTGCTGCTGGAGAACGATGGCCAGGGCGGTTTCCAGCCGGTCGAGTTGCCCGTCGCCGACGCCGATCTGTTGACCGTCTGCGCGCGGTTGATCGACATTGACAGCGACGGCGATTTGGATCTGTTCGCATGCCGTTTGGCGGCCGGTTCGCTTCCCGTCCCTGCGGATGCGGAGCCTGCGGCAGCCAGCATCCTGTGCAATCATTTGGACGGCACGTTTGCGGAACTGGCCGACCGCCTGGGACTGGACCGTCCTGGCACGTATTCGGTCGCCGTCTTCGAGGACTTCGACAACGATCGGGATCTCGATCTGATTCTATTTTCGGCGGGCGAAGCCCTGCCGACGATCTGGGAGAACCAGCGGGTGTGGCAATACCGTTTGAGGTGTGCGGAGGAAGCCGGTTTGACCGTGCGTGGTGTGGTCGGCGCGATTGCGGGCGACGCGAACAAATCGGGCTGGCCCGATCTGTTGGTGTTCACCGCGGACGGTTTGGAATTGTATCTCAACCGGGGCGATCTGCGTTTCTCTCGCGACACCCATTTCCGTGATCAATTTGGGCATTTGGGCGGGACGGGCGGCCAGTTTGTCGATTTGAACAACAACGGGCATCTGGATATGGTGCTGTTCGACGCGCATCGCCGCGACGGCACCCGCGGGCCGGTGGCTCTGCTGAACCGGTGGCCGGCCAGCGGTTACGTGGACGCGGGCGCGGTCGATGCCGGGCTGGTGCTGAACGCCGTGGAAACCGGGGGCGATGCCAGCGGTTTGGCCGCCGATTTTACCGGCAACGGGTACTGCGATCTGCTGCTGGCGCCCGCCGGGCAGGAGCCGCTGTTGATCGAGAACGTCACCGAGGGCGGCCATTGGATCGGGCTGCGGATGGTGGGCACCCGCGGGGGCGATCAGAAGACCCGTTCCAGTCGCTCGGCGATCGGCACGCGGGTCGAAGTGCACTCGGGGATGGTTTCTCAGTCCTACACGGTGGGCGGTTCCGCCGGTTCGGTGGCCGTGCCGCCCTTGCGCCTGCACGCCGGGCTGGGCCCCCATCCCCAGCTGAAATGGCTGCGGATCATCTGGCCCGACGGGATCCTGCAAAGCGAATTGGAATTATCGGCCGGGCAGATGTGGGAGATCGAACAGACGAATCGCAAGCCCTCGTCCTGCCCGCTGCTGTTCGCCTGGGACGGCTCGCACTACCGGCTGGTCAGCGACTTTGGCGGTGTGGGCGGCTTGGGCTACTGGATCGCGCCGGGTAGCTATGCCACCCCGGACCCGACCGAGTACATCCCGCTGCCGGACCTGCAGGCCCGCCAGGGCTTCTACGAGCTGCAGGTGGTCGCCGCGTTGGAGGAAGTGATCTATGTCGACGAATTGAGGCTGATCGCCGTGGACCATCCCGCGGGGACACGTGTCTATCCCCATGAGCTGGCCGCCGTCAGTATTCCCCCGCCGCCCTTCGAGGTGTTCTGCTTCGACCACGTGCTGTACCCGGTTCGAGCCACGGATCATCGGGGCGTCGAGGTGACCGAGCGATTGCGACAGGTCGACCGGCAGTACGCGGGCGTAACCGACCCCCATCCGCACTATGTGGGTTTCGCCGAAGAACACTCTGTCGAACTGGATTTCGGAGAGCAGCTCGGCCAGTTCGATCAAGAGCAGCGATTGATTCTGGTATTGAAGGGTTGGGTCGAGTACAGTTATTCGTCGACGAACTTTGCCGCTTACCAGGCCGGCCTGCGTCAATCGGCTCCCAGCCTGCAAGCTTACCGCGACGGCGAATGGGTGACCCTGTTGCATGAAGTCGGTTATCCGGCGGGGATCCAGCACACGATGACCTTGGATGTCACTGGCCAGGTTCTGCCCCGTGATCAACGGCTGCGGATCGTCAGCAACATGGAATTGTTCTGGGACTCGATCTTCCTGGCGCCGCACATGTCGGCGGCGGAAGTCGCGTTGCGGGAACTGCCGCCGACCGGCGCCGATCTGCAGTACTACGGCACCCCGCGCGTCTACACACCCGACGGTCGCTTGCCGAACCTGTACGACTATCACAACGTGGACAGTGCCGGGCATTGGAAAGTGCTGGAAGGCGATTACACGCGTTTCGGCGAGGTGGGAGAACTGCTGCAGCAGGCGGACAACCGCTTTGTCATCATGGCTCGGGGCGACCAGATCACCGTGCGTTTCGACGCGGAGGCGTTCGGCAGCGTACCGCCGGGTCAGGAACGCTCGTTCCTCTTGAAGACGGTCAGTTTCTGCAAGGACATGGATCTGGCCACGGCTTATCCGGACACGGTCGAGCCGTTACCGTTTCACGGGATGAGCCGCTATCCTTATGGTGACGACGAGTCGTATCCCGACACGGAAGCGATACGCGAATACCGCCGTCGTTACAACACGCGGCGGATCCGCACAAGCCCGTGAGACGGAAGCTCCGCAGCAGGAGTTGGGGAACCCGTTGGCCGCCCGCGGGGCCGTTCGCGATTCGGGCGGCCGGCTCAGAGCGTCCAACCGTCCCGGTAGTCGCGTCGCAGGAAGGCGTTGGCTTCCGGAGCGTTGGTCGCTTCGAGGCGTTCCGCATCCCATGCTAGCTTCTGGCCGCTGCGAAAGGCCACGTTGCCCAGCAGGACCGTCTCGGTGATCGGGCCCGAGTAATCGAAATTGCAGCCGGTCGGGCTGCCGGTTTTGCACGCCGCGAGCCACTCGGCATGATGCCCGATCGAAGACGGGATCGTGGGTTCGGGCGGCTCGTAATCGGCGAACTGGTCCTCGGGCCACAGCAGGTGGTTCGAGTAACTGGCCAGCAGCATGCCCTGGCTGCCCACGAACACGCTCCAGGCCCAGTTGGGGAAATCGTGTTCGGCGAAGATCTCGGGCGGCCGGCTGCCGTGCGTCCAGGTGACCGTGACGGGCGGTCGCTCGCCGCGCGCCGGGAACTCGTGGCAAACGTGCAACCGTTCCGGCGTGCTCTCGGGATGCGGCTCGGGGCCCTCCGCCCGGACAGTCCGCGGCGCGCACAGGTCCAGCACCCAGAAGGCCAGATCAAAGTAATGGCAGCCCATGTTTCCCAGTTCGCCACCGCCGAAATCCCACCACGAGTGCCCGTTGCGGTAGATCGGATGATAAGGCCGGTAGGGCGCCGGGCCCAGCCAGAGATCCCAGTTCAATCCCTCGGGGACCGGCGGGGTATCCGTCGGGCGATCCCCCAAACCGCCGCGGCCGGAACGCAGCCAGATATGGCAAGCCTGGACCTGGCCGATCGCGCCGGCACGCACCCGTTCCACGATCCGGCGATAATTGTCCGTGGCGTGCATCTGGGTGCCCAACTGCGTCGCCACCTGCTTCTCGGCGGCCAATTCGCGGATCGTCCGAGCTTCGTACACCGAATGGGCGCCCGGCTTTTCACAGTACACATGCTTGCCACGCCGCAACGCCATGGCCGTCGCCGGCGCGTGGCTGTGGTTGGTGGTGCTGACCACCGCGGCGTCGATCTGATCCTCCAGATCGTCGTACAGTTTCCGGTAATCCTCATAATGATGCGCGTCGGGGAAGCGGTTGAACGCCCCGGCAGCCCGTTCGTGATTCACATCGCAGAGGGCCACAATGTTCTCGCTGGCCACCGCGCCCAGATTCGCGTTGCCGCGGCCGCCCGCACCGATAATCGCCAGATTCAGTTTCTCGTTGGCCTGATACGAGCGAGCGGAGCGACTATCCGCCAGCACCCACCACCCGGCACCGATCGCCGCAGCCGACTTGACGAACTCGCGTCGATTCAACCGATCGAATTGTCCGTTCATGGCAAAACTCCTCGAGTTCACTTGGGGACTCTCTCGGAACAGGAAACAACCAGCAGCACGCCCTGTCCAGGGCACCGGCAGAGCAATCGGCTGCCGCCGGGGGTGTTTCGCACCCACACCGACCGATTCCGGTCCCGGGCGACGGGCAGCCAACTCTGCAGCCTACCAACAACCCGCCCGCCGTCAACCGTCTGGCGGGCACTTTCGGCAAGGCCTACCCCTCAGTCGAAAAAACTCTTTGCGGGGAAGCGGATTTTATCCCTAACGCAAAGCCTTATACGGCAGCCGGTTACGTTTCAGGCGACCGGCTCCATCCGGCCGAGCACCACATGCGGAAGTTGCTGGCTGTGGTACAATAGTACGGATTTTGCTCGCCAGACCCTTTGGCGGCGGGCAGCGGAATGTTTTTGAAAACGAAGGACTGCCATGCGCGTTTGGCCTGGAAAACCTTATCCTCTGGGTGCCACCTTTGATGGGGGCGGCGTCAATTTTTCGATTTTTTCAGAAAATGCCACCAAAGTGGAGCTGTGTCTGTTCGATTCGGCCGACGCCAAGCGTGAATCGCTCCGGATCGAACTGAAAGAACAAACCGATTTGGCTTGGCACGCCTATTTGCCGGACGTGTATTCCGGCCAATTGTACGGTTATCGCTTGCATGGACCGTATGAACCGGAACAGGGACACCGGTTCAATTCGAACAAGATCGTGCTGGACCCGTATGCCAAGGCAATTGGGCGGGATTTAGCATGGTGCGACGCGATGTTCGCGTATCAGGTGGGCGATCCGGGCGCGGACCTGTCGTTTGATTCGCGGGATAATGCCGCCTGGGCCCCGCTGGCCGCCGTGATCGATTCGGCGTTCACATGGG
>SLMF01000447.1 GCA_007133715.1 Planctomycetaceae bacterium | reverse complement strand
GAGAATCCGTCGGTCGCCGAATATGAGGAGAACGTTGCGGCTATTCAGGAATCGCTCGACGCGATGGAGGCGGGGCGGATGCGACCGTTTTCCGCCTTTGACGCTGAATTTTGCAACCGCCACGGCATCACAAGCGACGCATGACTTATCGACTCGTTATCGTCGAGCCTGCCGAAATCGATGTTGACAAGATCTACGCCTACATACTCGCGCGATCGCCTCAAGGTGCTACACCTTGGTTTCGGGCATTCCTGGCCTGTACGAAACGGATTACTCTGCAACCGCTGGCTTGCTCGATTGCGCCCGAGAACGCCGAGTTTGACTTTGAACTGCGGCAAGCACTGTTCAGGACCAGATACGGAGCCGCCTACCGTTGCGTTTTCACTGTCGTGGACGACGAGGTTCGGATTCTGCGAATACGAGGTCGCGGCCAGGCGCCGCTTCAGGCAGCGGATATTATTGAACGTTGACGCGTCAGAACCCCTCGTGGCCACGAACAAAGATCGGGCCCCGATTCGAGGACCGATTAGAATCGCCGGATGATCGGAAGGGGGCCCCACGCGCCCCTCCCCTCCGCAGATGACAAATCAACTGTGGCATTGGGGGTGCTCGCTGAGGGAAGTACGATTCGCCCCGTGTGCGATCCAGTCACTCCCCCATTGATGTTTGTGTCCTGCTTTCTCCTAAAGGAATTGCTATGAACACCGCCCGATTACTTGGTTTGTTGATTGCGCTGGTGTCTCTCTCGCTCTGCGGGTTGCAGAACCAACCGGCCGCAGGCCAGACGAATTATGACGAGAGCAAGGTGCCGGAATACGCGCTGCCCGACCCCTTGACGATGGAAGACGGCCGGGAGGTGACGACCGCCCAGATGTGGTGCGAGGAACGTCGCCCGGAGGTGCTGCAGCTCTTCGAAGAGCACGTGTATGGCAAGTCGCTGGGACCGCCACCGGCGTTGCGATTCGAGGTGTTCGAACAGTCGGAGGACGCGCTGGATGGCCAAGCGATCCGGAAGCAGGTGCGGGTGCATTTTGTCGAGGAGGATGACGGGCCGAGCATGGATATTCTGATTTATCTTCCCCGCGAAGTAGAGGGTCCCGTACCTCTGTTCGTCGGGCTGAACTTCTACGGCAATCACACGGTCCATCACGATCCGGCAATCCGGCTGTCCGATCGCTGGATGCGACCGAACGAGCAATTTCGGATTGTCGACAATCGAGCCACTGAAGCTTCCCGCGGCCGATCGGACCGCTGGCCGCTCGCGTTGATCCTGTCACGCGGCTACGGCTTGGCCACAATCTACTGCGGTGATCTTTCGCCGGACAACGCCAACCGTTTCGATCAGGGGGTGATTCGCCTGTTTTACCAGGCGGGTCAGACGGAGCCCGAGCCGGACCAAGGCCGTACGATCGCCGCCTGGGCGTGGGGACTCAGCCGCGCCTTGGACTATTTCGAAACGGTGGAGGCGATCGATCACCAGCGGGTGGCGGTTATGGGGCACTCGCGACTGGGCAAGACGGCGTTGTGGGCCGGAGCGAAAGATCCGCGGTTCGCGCTGGTGATCTCGAACAACTCCGGCTGCGGGGGAGCCGCGCTCAGCCGTCGCCGTTTTGGCGAGACGGTTCAACGAATCAATACGTCGTTCCCGCATTGGTTCTGTGACAACTTCAAGCAGTACAACCAGAACGAGGATGCCCTGCCCGTCGATCAACACCAGCTGATCGCCCTGGCGGCACCACGCCCGGTGTACGTGGCAAGTGCGGAAGAGGACCGTTGGGCCGATCCCCGCGGCGAGTTCCTGGCAGCCTTGGGTGCCGATCCGGTCTACCGTCTGCTGGGCACCGAGGGCTTGGCTGTCACGGAAATGCCACCCCTGAATGAAGCGATTACCAGCCGCATCGGCTACCATATCCGCCGCGGTCGCCATGCCGTGTTGCAGTACGACTGGGAACGCTACCTGGATTTCGCGGATAAGCATCTGAGCCCGTGAGCTGCGAAACACTTTCCCGGAATAAGGGCTTGGGAACGCCACGTTCCCGGTTGCAATCCGCCCGCACAGGATTCCCCAAACGCCGGTCCCTCAATCGGCGTCGCATGGCTCAGCGGAATTCGTTGGTAGTCAACAGAACAAACACGTAGACCGTGGCCGTTTGCTGTTCCGCGGCCGCGTCAACCACAGCGCTCGGCACGGTACCTCGGATCTGGACTCGGGTCGTCGCGCCGGGCGCACAAGACGCACGCGTGCATTGGCAGCCGCCAGCGGCACCGCCTCGCCCAACTCCAGAGCCGTGGGCAGTTGCTGCAGCTCCAGACTCGTCAACGCGTACAGCTCGATCCGCACCGTGCCCGTGGCGGATACGTTGCCCTGATTCTCCATCCCCACATCTCGTGTCCATTCTCGTCATAGAGACGGGCCAGAATATCCAGATTGGGGTAGTAGTGGAACGGATCGATCTGGAGTGTCACCGGCCCAGTTCCCGTCTGGAAACGGAAGAAGTCGACATCCGTCGGCCGTTCGATGATGCCTTCGGCGAAAAACTCCGTTTCCTGGGAAGCGTTCAGCGGTGTGGCGGTCTCCCGGGTATCGCCATGATCGTCGTCACGAAAACGGATGCCGTACCCGGTGGTCATGATCTCCAAATCATGTTGCGAGGGATTGTTCGCACCGGGATAATCTCCACGGGACCATTGGACGAGCGGTCGGTAATAGCCCACGCCCATAATCGGGGCCCAACCCGTCGCGCCGCTTCCATGCCCCGCGTAATACTCATCGGAAGCCGTGCCATGGTGGAACAGTCCCAGCGTGTGTCCGACTTCGTGAGAAGCCGCCTCAGCTGCCCCGCGTTCCCCCACATTGAAGACGAAGTTCGGCGTGTCCGAATACCATCTAAACGAGTCGATATAAGCGATGCCGCCATAGCCCGTATCGGCTTGATCTGCCCCGAATACCACGCGAATCCCCCAATAGGGGTCATCGGGGCACGTGCGACGCAGGGCGTCGACGCCCGGATCCTCCGTCGTCACATTGACGTCGAAGGGACGGAAGTCTTCAGCAACCGTCTTCCAGATCCGCTGGATCCTTTGCAGCTCTGAAGTGGAGAAGTTGTCCGGATCGCCGTCGATATCGTAGGGCGGCGTAATCAGCGGATCGATGTCCCAGTACTGGTTCCAATAGGTACCCGTCGTGACATGGCCGTCGAAGTCCAAGTAAATCGTTTTCTCGGCCCCCGGAAGGCTATGCAAATGGAACGTGTCTTCCGCAGTATACGAAGCCGCACGCTCCGACGGGCTGCCCATGACTTCCAGCCAATCCGGTTCACGTGGCAAAAATCCGTAAGGATTCCCCTGATCATCCCAGCCGGTGTACGCCAAAGAGGTCAGAAGTTGCCGCGATTCCAATCCTTCCACACTCAACCGACGGGGCCTGCCACGCGCTGTGCCCTCGATACAACGCCGACTCGCTGGAAATCAAGCAACGCGTGGAGTAATCGTCGTCCGCCCACCACCACCTCCTCGACAACCGACCGGAACCGACCGTCCCAACACTCGCAACCAAAGTACCTCTCGATCAAGATAACCCGATTCTCATGGTTATCGCATCGGATTGGGACGAATCAAATCTCCACCAGACTCGCAATTTCCAGGGTTCTTTGCCTGGGTCGGCAGAACCGGTACACGTCCCCGTCCCTCACCTCAATCGTTGGTACTGCAAATTTGAAGCCGTTTCGTTAAGCGCCGCAAGTAGGGCCGATTCGTTCGATCCTCGGTGGCGATGGCCACCAGCCTGCTGGACGAGTCCGGATGATCAGCGTGCCACCATCCATGAAAAGCACAGCGTCGCGTTCCCATCCGCCAAATCAAAATTGGACTGAAATCCAGAAGTTTGATCTCCTTTTCTGAAACGCAGAAACACTCTTGGAAGAACCTGGGGTTGGGATTTCAACCAAGCTCGGCTACGCCCAGTGCGACCCGCGTTTCCCGGGTCTTCCACAGGACTTATGGGTAAGATTAGCAAGAATGTCGCGGTGGAAGCGGGCCGACAATGGGGGTTTTCTCCACATTTTTCATGGGGACCACAACAACAGCGAAACTTTGGACGGCTCCGCCGGTTTAATCTCTCCAGTGGTCGCAATCGCAGTTTTCCTGTAGGGCCAGCTATAAGAAGGAGACGAAACGGATGAGACAACGCATGGTGCTTCTGCTGACAAGCGTACCGGTATTGGCTTTGTGTAGCTTGGCGATTGCCGAAGAAGCCCGCGAGTCCGCAGCCCGAGGGATGTTCGAACGCTTGGCAACCAATGACCAAATCCTCCTTGAAGAGTTGCCGGATTCCGTACCGGAGTTCATTCAGGAATGGTTGACTGGTTTGGATGAGGACGGAGATGGGGTGGTAACGGCCGGGGAGTTTTCTGCCGGTCAGCGTCCCCGCGAGGCGGTGATGCGGCCCGGGAGAGGACAGCAAATTCGTCAAGCCGTCGAAGGTCGGGAACGGGGCCGAGCAGAGCCTTCCCCAGGACGTGGTGAGCGGCCACGCGAGGCAGAGGATCCGGCGGCCCCGCGAGCCGAACGAGTTCGCAGTGATCGTGAGCGAACTCCTGTCGAACGCGAGCGAGTCGCGCGTCAGCCGGCGGGAACGCGTTTGGCTTGGGGAGATCCCGAAGCCTTGTTCCGGCGTTTCGATCGCGACGGCGACGGGCAGCTGAGTCTCCAGGAATTCACCGCGGCGGTGCGAGTCTTGCAGGAACGCAGCGCAGCCATTCGAGGAGCTGTTGAGCGTCGAGTTCAGCAGGCTTGGCAGCCATCTCAGCGGCCTCCAACACCGCAGGCGCCTTGGATGCAGCCGCCACGGCGCGGAGCCGCAGGACCGCAGGCGCCGTGGATGCAGCCGCCACGACGCGGAACCGCAGGACCGCAGGCGCCGTGGATGCAGCCGCCACGACGCGGAGCCCCG
>SLMF01000380.1 GCA_007133715.1 Planctomycetaceae bacterium | reverse complement strand
TTCTGGATTGACCGGGAGACGTTTGTCCTGCGGCGGATGGAATACCCGGCGGAACCGCTGGCAGCGCAGCTGGATCCCGAGGGCGGTTTGGAGAGCCTGACCCTGGTCGCCGAGATGCGGGATGCGGTGCTGAATGCGGACCTCAGCTCGGAACGGTTCGGATTCGACGTGCCAGACGAGGCCCAGCAAGTACGACGCTTCGTGCTGCCACCGGAGCCGCTGGCCAGTTCGTTGTATGGGCAGCGTCCCGCCGATTTCTACTTGACCGATTTGGAGGGAAACCGAATTTCGCAGCAACAGCTGCTCGGTCGCCCCGCCGTCCTGACCTGGTTCAATCTGCATCCGGCCTCCGAGAGCTGTTTGCAGGAATTGAGTCGGCTTCAGCAACAGCATTTCCCGGCAGATTCAACCACCTTTATGGCCGTATGCACGGAACCTACATCGGTCAGCAATCGCCAGTTGCGCCAATGGTCCGCGCGTCACAACCTGGCCATGCCCGTCGTACGCGACTTGGCCGCGTTCGGCCGCGATGTCTTCGAAATCCCCGGCGCACCGACGATGGTGGTACTGGATGAGCAGGGCATCGTCCATTTCTTTCAGGTGGGCATGACGGCCGATTTTGTCGAGGAACTGACGGAGGTCCTGCATGGCTTGCAGATCGGCGACAACCCGGCCGCCCGGCGTCTGGCCCTTGCCGAACAGCAGCGTCAGCAGTACGAGCAGGAATTGTCGGAAGTGCTCCAACCCTTGGACCCACAGCGCCCGCCCGGCACGTGACACGCGTCGCTGATTCCGCTTTGGAACTCGGCAAGCGAATCCGTCGGTCCCTGTCTTGTCGGAACCAGGAACATCGGCCGCGTTTTTCAATTGCCGGTTTTGCGGAACAAATCGGCCAACGGCAGCGCGAATCCGGGCAGGATGCGGGTCGCGCAAAGCATACCGTCGGGAGGGAGTTCCTGGCATTGGTCGGCGGCCGTGTAGATGCGAGCCGTCTGAGTGCGAGGGTCCAGATACCAGACGCACCGCACGCCCGCCCGGAAGTACTCGTCCCGCTTCCGCTGCATCTCCCTCGGTGTGTTACCCGCCGACAATACTTCAACCGCCAAGTCCGGGGCCACACCGTAGATGGGTTCGTCCGGCAACTGACGGCCCGGAAAACGGTCCCAACTAATGAAGGATACGTCAGGAGCCCGCACCTGCCGTGCCGATAGTCGCAACAGTCCATCGGGGGCCAATACAATCCCCAGATCATGGTCCTGCAGGTAGAGTTTGATTTGGAAGATGAGTTCCGCAGCCAGCAGCGATTCGTAGGACCCCATCGTCTTCTCCACCAGCACGCCGTCGATCAGTTCACAAACGCGACCGAACCGCGGTTTGCTTTCGAGCGCATCTCGCTCGGTAGCCGTGCCTGGTGGGGGAACCAGACGGATGCGTTCCGGTGGAATACCACCTAAATGAGTCAGCATATCTGCCACCGTCCATTCGCCCGGAAGAACACTCGGAATGACCGTCTGCATCGCGTGGCTCCACGCAAAATCACCTTGATGACCACACGCCATTCTACCGCGCGCGGCAGAGATTGGCATACGACTGCCCGAGCGTGTCGATAGGCAATGCTATTCCCGCCGCGAGCGGTATATCCAGCCCTCACTCGTCCACCACCTGGAACATTTCGCCGACATGCGTTTCGATTTCCAGGCGAACGGGTCGGAGCAGGCCCTGCTGTTTTACCAGTTCGTTCCAGACCAGTTGGCGGGTGACGAAATCGGAGTAGCCGTAGTTTCCGGGGCTGCGATATCGGGCGAGTTCCCCCCAGTGGATGAACACGTGGGAAATCCCTTCGGCCTGCAACGCCTCCCGCCGCTGGTCGCCGCTGCGGTCCCGCAGCAAGCGTTCGAAGTGGCATTGGTCGAAACACGTGTTGTACAGCACGGGCACTTCGAGATCGAACGGCTGGGCGTCCCCGACCAGCAGCACCCGCTGGTCCGGTTCCAGGTGATCGTTCAGAAACCGATGGGCTGCGGACACGCGTGAGGGTCCTCCCGGTTCGTCCGGTTCGTCGCGGCGGAGTTCGGTCAGCGAGACCAGCAAACGCGGGTCGTACAGCCCGGTGGTGGGGGCGATGGTATAGACGGCACCGTAGACCAAGCTGGCCAGCAGCAGGGCGGTGGCCGCGGGGCGTCCGACGCAGCGACGGAATGTCACAAAGCCGCAGCCCGCCAGCAGGGCGACCCAGGACAGCACGGGGACCAGAAAGCGGTCGACGCGGTGGGTCGCCAGCCACCAGACCAGGAACACCCACAGCAGCGCCGCCAGCAGACCGCGGAGGGGAACTGGGCGGCGACCGACCCAGGCGGCCAGCAGGGCCAGCGGCAGGAGCAGGGGGTGGGTCAAGCGGCTGTTCCAGCCGACCAGGGCCAGCGAATCGGCCAGCTGTGCGGGGTGATAACGCCGGCCCTGGTCGTCCCGGGGCACTTGATGCGCCCGATTCCACTGTTCGATCCGTTCCGGCGTGCGCGTTCGCCCGCCAAAAACCAGCGGGTAAACCGGGTTACCCGTCATCAGGGCGTTTTTCGCATACCAGGGCCCGACGACGCAACCGGCAGCCAGCAGGAAGAGGGCCGCAGATTTCCAACGCTGCCGGCCCCCGAGCCCCAGGCAGCCGGCGAACAGGGGAAACACGGTGAACAGGAGAGCGGGGTACTTGCAGGCCGCAGCCGACCCGGCCAGGAAACCGGCCAGCATTGCAAAGCCCGGCCGGATCCGCGCGCCCGATTCGGAATCGCCCGGGGCACAGCCCAAGAGCAGGGCCTGAAAAGCCAAGATCGAATACGCCGCGATCACGCCTTCATTCAGACCGGTCATCGAGACATAGATGCCCCACGGGGTGGCGAGGAACAGCAGGGCCGCCACGATCCCCGCCGTGGGTGAAACCAGACGGCGCCCGGTCGTGTACAGACTCAACGCCGCCAGCGGGGCAAAGGCCGCCATGACCGTTTTGCCGATCAAGGCCGCCCACCACCAATCGGCCCCGCCCCGGAACAGCACCATGGCCAGCAGGGCCGGCATCTCCGCTGCCAACGGCATGTTCCCGTAAACATTGTGCGGCAGGAACTCGATCCGACCCTCCAGGAACCACTCCTTCGGTACCTGCAAGTGGTATTCGCGAACATCGAATTCCCAAGGTGGCATCATGGCACCGAGGAAGAGGAAGACCAACAGCGGGGCCGCCAACCACACTCCGTGCCGTGCCAGCGAAAACCGCGATCCCTCCGAACCGCGGAACGGGGGGATATCGCACCCCCGCGAATCGCGCCAAGCCTCGCTCCGCATGACGCCCTGGCGGAAGGCCAGCAGCAGTCCGGCAACCAGCAAGACACGCAGCAGCATCGAATGGTGCAGCAGACCGGCCAGGCCGACCAGGAACACCCCCAGCGACAGCAGGCTGAGCCCGGTGCCCAGCGAAAACGCCACGATCTCGAGGCGGCAGAGGCGTTGGTCGGCACCGATCGCTTTCAGTGCCCCGCGACCGATGACGGCTGCCACGGCCAAGATCACTGCGGTCAAGCTGAGCACGAAACCGCGATCGAGGATCCCGATGCGAGCCGGATCGCCGCCCATCCATGCCGACAGCAGTTCGTCGGGGATCAACAGGAAGAGCCCCACCCGACATCGTTCGGCATCGGCGGCGAAAAAGACGGTCAAGTACAGCAGCATACCGGCCAGCAGCGCAGCGTGGCAGGCTTTCTTCTTGACCCCGGCACGGACTTCGGTCGAATTCTCTGGCATCGTCCCTTTCCCCGATTGGTATCGGCAGATTTGCAGGTTAGCGGTAGAATGAGCGTAGAGCGACAGCGCAGCCGTCATTGGGCGGGCGAGTTTCGCGACGCAGGAGAGTCTTGTAGGAGTTTCGTTCTTGCCTGTTTCCCCCCTTTTTGGCATGTCTTCCGTCGAGCAAAGCCCCCCTACTTCGGCACGTTTGAAGCCGCCCGTGACCGGATATCCGGTCTGGTCACCCCGGTTTTGGCATGGCATGCGATCGGGCGATTGGTTTCGGCTGTTAGCCCAGCACCGATTCCGGATCTCACCGTCGCGGTTGCCCATGGCCGGTGCGATCAGTCTGTTTTCGATGTTGAATTCGGTTCTGCATCGGGTCCAGCAAATGCGTTATGGGCGGCGCATCGAGCGGACGGCGATTGACAAACCCCCGGTGTTCATCATCGGGCACTGGCGCAGCGGCACCACGTTCCTGCACGAATTATTGGTCCGCGACACGCAATTCGCCTATCCCACGACCTACGAGTGTTTTGCACCCAGCCACTTTTTGGTCAGCGAGTGGATCATTCCCAAGCTGATCGCATGTTTACTGCCGAAGAAGCGACCGATGGACAACATGGGCGCCGGGTTCGATTATCCTCAGGAAGACGAGTTCGCCTTGGCCAATTTGGGGTGCCCCACGCCCTACCTGCATTTGGCTTTCCCGAACGATCCCCCGTGCTTTCTGGAGCTGCTCGACATGGTCGACGTCGCGGAGCCGGTGCGAGTACGTTGGGAGCGGGACGTGGTTTCTTTTGTGCGTGCGTTAACTTTGGCCCAGGGCAAGCGATTGGTATTGAAATCGCCCCCGCACACGGGGCGGATTGCGGTCCTGTCGCGTCTGTTCCCGGGAGCCAAGTTCATCCATATCGCGAGGCATCCTGAGAAGCTGTTTGTTTCGACGCGGCGATTGTGGTGGACGCTGTCGCACGTTCAGGGGCTGCAGGTTCCCCGCTGCGAGGAACTCGACGCCTACATCTTCGCGTGTTTCGAACGGATGTATCGGGGTTTCGAAGCCCAGCGAGCCGAGCTGGAGCCGGGGCACCTGTGCGACATCCGGTACGAAGACTTGGTCCGCGACCCCTTGGCTCAGGTCCAAGCGATTTACGAGCAGCTTGATCTAGGAGACTTCGAGCGGG
>SLMF01000220.1 GCA_007133715.1 Planctomycetaceae bacterium | reverse complement strand
CAGCTGCGCGTCGAGATTCGTTTCGCGGATTTCCAGCAAAATGCGATTCCGCCGCTGCTGGGTAAGTTTTCCAACCAGTTTGCGGACCATCGTACCCCCCACTCCGTGGCGGCGAAACTCGGGACGTACGGCAAAATTCAACACGTGCAAGCGGTTCTTGTGCAGTTCGTAGATCATGAAACCGACCACTTGCTCATGATACTCGGCAACCATCCCAATGCAATTCCGCTGGCGAAGACAGCGTATGAAGTCCTCCTCGGACCAGGGGAACTCGAAGCTGTTCTCCTCGATCTCCAATACCTCCGGCATATCACGACGAATCATCCAACGGATCTGGACGCTTAACTGTGTGCTTCCCTGGATTAGCATAAGGGGGACTCCTTACCTCAACCACGTTCGAGAGATCACCGCTGGCGGCGAACGGCCCGTTGGCTCCTGCCACTGGCTGCGTTTATCAATAAGGGGGAAGATTAGCAAATCCGCCCGCCTGTGCCAAGATGAACATCAGGCTCCCCGCCGCTGTCGGCGACGCTCGGCTTCGCGGAGCAAAATCTTCCGCAGGCGAAGACTGTGCGGCGTGACCTCGACCAACTCGTCTTCCTCGATGTATTCCAGGGCGAATTCCAGAGAAAACTGGCGCGGCGGCTTCAAACAGATGTTCTCGTCGCTGCCCGCCGCCCGGATATTGGTCAGCTTCTTCTCCCGCGTCGGATTCACGGCCAAATCGTGCTCCCGCGCGTTCTCCCCGACAATCATGCCCTCGTAGACCGGATCGCCCGGACCGACAAACAACTCGGAACGCTCCTGCAGCGTGTTCAGCCCATAGCTCACCGCACGGCCCTGAACCATGGACACCAAAACCCCGTTCGCCCGGCCTGGAATCTCACCCTCCCAAGGACGGTACCCGGCAAAGCGGTGATGAAGAATCGCCTCGCCCTGCGTCGCGTTCAACAACCGCGTTCGCAGCCCGATCAGCCCGCGAGCCGGGATCAGGAATTGCAACAGATGAAACTCACCCCGCATTTCGACGCTCTGCAGTTCACCCCGCCGCTGGCCCACCATCTCCATCACAGGGCCCAGTTTCTGCTCCGGAACCTCGATGTTCAAGGTTTCAAAAGGCTCCTCGACCTTGCCCTGGCACTTGTGCAGAATCACGTGCGGCTTGCCCACCGACAGCTCGTAGCCCTCACGCCGCATCGTTTCGATCAGCACCGCCAAATGCAACACGCCTCGCCCCGCGACAGCAAACGCATCGCTGCCCTCCACCGGTCGCACACGCAACGCCACGTTGCGTTCCAATTCCCGGTACAGACGCTCGCGCAGCTGCCGTGACGTCACAAAACGGCCTTCCCGGCCCGCCAGCGGCGAACTGTTGATGCAGAATACCATCTCCAATGTGGGTTCGTCGATCGTCACACGGGGAAGCGGCCGCCGTTGCTGGACAGCACAAATCGTGTCGCCAATCTCCACGCCTTCCAGCCCGACCAGCGCCACAATGTCGCCCGCCGCGGCTTGAGCAACCCGCTGACGCCCCAGATTGTGAAAGACATAAAGCTCGGCTACCTTCGCCGAAACCACTTGGTCTCCCGCCTGCAGCAGTTCCACCGACTGACCCTCCTGCAACACGCCCGCCTGAATCCGGCCCACCGCAATCCGCCCGACAAATTCGGACCAGTCCAAGGTGGTTACCAGCATCTGCAAGGGGGCATCCGGGTCGACTTCCGGACCAGGAACCCTGTCCAGCACCATATCGAGGATCGGCTGCATCGACTCGCCCGGCAGCTCCGGGTCCGCCGTGGCATACCCGTCCTTCGAAGTGGCGAACAGGTAGGGGAAATCCTCCAAATGATGCTCGCCCCCCAAATCCATCAGCAACTCGAAGGTCTCGTCCAAAACCTCGGCCGACCGCGCGTCCGGACGGTCGATCTTGTTGATCACCACAATCGGCTGCAATCCGCAGGCCAACGCCTTGCTCAACACAAACCGCGTCTGCGGCATGGGACCTTCCGCCGCGTCGACCAGCAGCAAGGCGCCGTCGGCCATCCCCACAACCCGTTCCACTTCGCCACCAAAATCGGCGTGCCCCGGAGTGTCGATCACATTGATCTTGACCCCCCGATAAGGCAGAGCGATATTCTTCGAAAGGATTGTGATGCCCCGTTCCCGTTCCAGATCGTTCGTGTCCAGAATCCGCTCACCACGAAGCTGGTTGTCACGAAACTGGCCACTCTGGCGCAGCAGGCAATCGACAAGTGTGGTTTTCCCGTGGTCAACGTGGGCGATGATTACAAGGTTGCGGATGTCATCACGACGCATGCAGTGCTTCCGGTCTGGTGTTGAAAAAGGGGAATTATAGCAGAAATCCGGGGCCTTTGTCGTTCCCCAAGGTCAGTAGCTGGTGGCGAACCCGCTTATTCGAAGTGCGACCAGGCACTTTTGAGCGATTCGGCCAGGGATTCCCAAGCCAATTCCAACCCGGCTTTCATATCTTCCCAAGCCCCCTCGCTCGCATGGCGCAATTCTTCCAAGCGGCGGGCCATCTCGGCTCGCTTCGACCGCATTTCCTCCACCCGTTGATTCAGATTGGCCTGGACGTCGGCCCGGGTGCCCCGAGCCTTGGCTTCCAAGCGGTCGATCTCCGCGTTCCACTCATCCAATTTGGCCTGAAGTTTCTTCACATAGATGTCTCGGTTCGACATGGGAATCTCCTTATCGCGGGTGTTCTTACCGGCATTTGGAAAGTGCCAGCTTGCCATTGCTACCCGATTGTCTGCGGGGGCAGGGCCCGTTGTCAACACCAAGACCACCCACGGGAGGGGATATCTCGTATCTGCAAAGGGCTTCTTCCAGCTACACCCGCCTCTCGCGGACGCCCGGCCCCCACTACGCACTCCCCCCCCCCAACACGTCCGTGCGCTAATCAAACCCGTCTTCGACAAGCAATCCCACCGTCCGCTCCGTCATCGAACCGGTCGGTTGACTCAAATCCGCTGTCCACGGACCAAGCAATCACCACTCGTATGTTTCAATGCGACTGTAGTTTCATGGCAGATCCTTACGGCGAGGTCGGTTGCCGGATACCGGGTGCCATGACTTCCACCCAGTGTTGTGCCGAGACGTTCAAGCAGTCTTTCAGCTGCTGGCGGCAGCTGGTACCGCAGGCGATGATCGTCTCGCCGCGAGCGACGGCTTCGCGGACGGCCGGAAACAACCGCTCCTCGCCGATCTGCCGCGACAACGCGTAGTGCTCGAAACCGAACGACCCGGCCATGCCACAGCATCCGCTGTCCACCTCGCGGAACGCGACTTGGGGCAAACGCGAGAAATGGCGGTGGATGGCGGCCGTACCGAAACCGGCTTTTTGATGGCAGTGGCCGTGCAGCACAAAACGCTCGCCCCGGGCCGCCAAGGGCGGAATCTTGCCAGCCGCCACTTCGGCATCCAGGAACCCGTCCAGCATCTGAATGTGCGCTGCCACACGCTGGCCCAACTCCTGGTCGTCCACCAGGTCCGGCAAATCATCGGCCAGTGCCGAAGCGCAGGACGGTTCCAGACAGAGGATGGGAATGCCTTGCCGGGCAAACCGATCCAGCCGTTCCAACGTCCGCGTCCCATGCTTCTTCGCCGCTCGCACCAGACCTTTGGACAGGCGTGGTCGCTGGCAGCAACCGGCCCGGGCCAGGATGACTTCGTAACCACAGCCTTCCAGCAATTCGAGGGCCGCCAGACCCACGCTGGGCTCCAGGTAGTTGGCATAGGTATCGTCGAACAAAGCCACCCGGCCCAGGGGTTCGGCGGGGGTGCCGTTCGACGCAGCTCGCCGATCCGACCGCACCTGCTGGCGGAGCGTCCGGGTGGCAAACGCGGGTAAACGGCGGCGGCGATCGAAACCCGCCAACCGCTCCAACACCCAACCCATGCCCGGCAAGCTCATCAGCCGATTCACCACGTGCGCCTGGGGCCCCGCCAGCCACTTCGCCATCTCCGGCAGACCACCAATCAGCCGATACCCCCACGGCACGCCGTGACGATCGTGGTGCATCTGCAACACCTCGCTCTTCAGACGAGCCATATCGACGGCATTGGGACACTCGCTCTGACAAGCTTTGCACGCCAAACACAGTTCCAGAACCTGCTGGATGCGGTCACTGTCCAAGCCGTGTTCGCCTAACTGGCCACTCAGAGCCAGGCGCAACGCGTTGGCGCGGCCGCGTGTCGAGGCCTCTTCGTCTCGCGTCGCCATGTAGCTGGGACACATCGTGCCCGACTCCAATTTCCGGCAAGCCCCCACCCCGTTGCATTGCTCGATCGCCAGCTGAAAACCGTCCTGACCACGGTAATGAAACAAAGTGTCGCGGGCTTCTCGGCGGTAGGGCGGCCCGTAGCGAAGATGGTGGGTCATCGACGGCGTGTCGACAATCTTGCCCGGATTCATCAGCCCCTCGGGATCAAACAGCCGCTTGAGCTGCCGGAAAGCCTCGTACAATTGGGGACCGAAAAAATCGGGCAGGAATTGTCCGCGGACCACCCCATCCCCGTGCTCACCGGCAAATGCACCCCCGTACTGGCATACCATGTCGAAAGCCCGCCGGGCGATCCGCACCATCTTCTGCTGATGCTCGGGCTGGTACAGATCCAGCAACGGCCGGAAATGGATCACGCCGACACTGGCATGGGCATACATCGTGGTCCGGACCCCTTCCTCGCGACAGACCTGCTGCAAACGCTCAATGTATTCCGCCAACACCTCGACCGGCACGCACGCGTCTTCGACAAACGCCTGGCCTTTGACGGGACCCCGGACATTGCTGATCAGACCCAAGCCCAGTTTCCGGACATTCCACACATCCGCCTGACCTTGCACTGTGGTGCGAATCGGCCAGGCATAACCGATTCCGCGAGCCTGCAGGTCGTCGACCAGCTTGTGGATCCGCCGTGACGCGTCGTCCGCGTCGT
>SLMF01000754.1 GCA_007133715.1 Planctomycetaceae bacterium | reverse complement strand
TCGCCCGTCTCCCGCTCGCGGACCACCGCCACGTTGCGGTCGTGGCTGTACTCCTCCAACCGCACACTGTCCCAATCACCGGAAAACTCAGCGTCCAGCGTGGTCGGGTCCTGGTAGACCAACGTCAAATACGTGGTCACCGTGGCGGACGTGGCACTGGGATCGACAGACCAGGCGAAGGCGGTCGTCACGTCCCCCGGGCCATAGACCAATCCCAGCTCGGGATCGTGGAACGGCGTCAGCGTGGTGATATCCACTTCGCCCGTCCGGCTGAACTCGGCCGGCTGGGGACCAAACGGCTCGTCCTCGTCCGGCTCGCCCGCCGGGGGCAGCATCCGGCCGGTGATGTCGGTCTTCAAGGTGGGAAACGTGCCCGCCGCCCAACCGTCCCAAGTGGCGTTGACCAGTTGGGGACCCGGCTCGTAGATCCCACCCTGGCTGTAACCGATCCGCTCGATGTCGTCCAAGGTAAAGACCTGGAAATCGGGCGAGTCCGAATCGAGGGGCAGGTACAGCAGATTGTCGTTTCCGCCCAGCAGATCCGCATCCAAGTAGTTGATGTAACGCAGATCGCCCAATGCGCCCTCGCTACTGAACGAGACCTCGTTGAACAAGGTCGGCAGACCGTTCAGGAAGTAGCTCCGCACCTGCCAGTCCACGGGCCCGTTCTGGCCCATGAACCTGCCCCGGCTGATCACTTCGTCCGGAGCGGTCCAGGTCGGCGGCTGGGTGATCGTCGTGGCCCCCAAACTGATCCCCTGACCGGGCAGACCGACATCGATGTAATTCAAAAAGTCGAAGAGGAAACTGGCGTTCTGGAACAGCTGCGTGTTCCCCTGCGCCGTCACCCGCTCGATGCCGCTGCCACCGGCCCGCGGTTGGTATTGGAAATGGCCCGGAATGTCGCCCGGAACATTGTTGTCGATCAGCGTCCCCTGCGGTACGTCCGGCAATGTGGGCAGCAAGGGCATGCCCTCGGGACTGAAATCGCGGACCGCGTCGTTGTTCGTGTCGAACAGCGGACTGCCGTCCGGCCGGAAACCGGCCGCCACCGAATCGTCCCGTAGCGATGTCAACACCACCGGGTAACCGGGTTGGCCGACGATCTGTAACACGCCGCCTATCCGGTCGGGGATGTCCAGCGGGTCACCACCGGCGGTGAAACCGGCGTTGAAGCCCTCCAGCTTGACTACCAGACTCTCCGTGCCGCTGCTCTCCAAACGTAAACCGCTGCCCGCAAACTGGTTGCCGACCACAATCCGCTCGTCCAAAATCACATGGGCGATGTCCGTGTCGTCCCAGATACCTTGCGTGGTCACGGTGCCGCCACGTACATGCATCCCGTTAATGGCGTTGTTGTCCAAGCGGTTCAAGCGGATCAGCGGGCCGCGATTGTCTTGGGCCACCGGACTGGCATCGACATACCCGGTGGAACGGCCCAGATCGGTGATCTGCCGATTGTTCAGCGCGTTGACATTGATGCTGATCGCCGGCGCCTCGTTATCGTGCAGCACGTTCTGGATGATCACCGGTTGAGCGCCACGGACAAAGATCACCGCTTCGCTGTTGGTGCCCCGTCCGGACCGCGGAGTGATCGTGGGCCCGACTCCGCTGGCATTGTCATGGAACACCGAATTGGCGATCCGCGCCTCGGCCTGATGGATCTCGACGGCATTGAATCCGGTAAACCGTCCGGAGACTTCGGCCAGCCCGCCCCCGTAGGCGACGACCGTGTGATCCAAGCTCAAGCGGCTGACGGGTCCGGCGTACAATCCGCCCCAATCGCCCGCCTGCAGATCGTTCTCGCCGCCAGTCCGGAACGTCCCTCCGGCCCCGTAACGCGGGTCCTGCAACGACGTGAAAACGATCCTGCTGTGCTCGAGGCCTTCCGCGATCAATTGCCCGCCGAACGACGTCTCGATACTGCCCTTGTTCAACTTGACCACCGTGCCGGGATCGATCCGCAAGCTGCCGGGCAAACGGGACTGCAGCTGCATCAGGGAAGGTTCCAGCAGTCGGCCGATCTCGGGATCCGCCGGTTCCGCCGGCTGGCCCCGATCCGTGTAGGTCCGGCTGCCCGCGTCCAACTTGGCCACCAAGACGTAGGCGTCCTTGTCCGAACGGTACAGGCGGCGTCCCACATAGGGCTGCTCGGCCACGGGCAGATTCGTCAGCCGCACACGGGGGGTCTCGCCCGTCTCCTCGTCCAGCACACGGACCAGCACCGATCCGGTGGGATCCGAGGCAGGCGTCTCGCGGCCGTCGGCATCGACAAAGGTCACGCGATAGCGGTAGCGCCCCGGCTCTAACTCGCCAAACAAGGTGGGCAGGGTCTGCAGCCGGACCGAGCTGACGTCCGGCCCCGTGACCGTCTGCAGCGGGCCACCCGGGTTGCCGGCAATCCGGAGCTTCTCCGCCAACACATGCACCACGTCCGTGTTGTCCCAGCGGCCGGAGACCGTCAGCTCCTGCAAGCGGTCGCCCGCAGGGGTCATCACCCGGACAAACAGGCCGTTGATCGAATTGTCCACCAAGCGATTGTTGTGCACGTGCGGACCGACTCGGGCGTAGTCCGAGGCGAACGGCTGATCCCCTTGATACTGCGGGGCGTGGAAATTGGTTTCCTCAAAACTGTTCGGATTGGCTGCCAGCGCCGCGTCCGCACTGTAACGGATTTGATTGAACGAGATGGTCGGCCGGGCATCGCTCATATCGACCGGGGCGATCACCCGCGGCACCCCCTGCAGAATGACCGTGCCGCCACCATAGCGGATATCGGCCTGGTTGATCACGTTCAGGAAGATGCCTTCACGCTCGAAATCGAAACGGCCGTTGGCCCGATCGACGTCGTTGCGGAACATCACTCCGCCCCAATCGCCGGGCGACGGCGTCTGTGGCATCGCCGGATTGCTGTCCCCACCCAAGCTCTCATCATTGTACGATGTAAAGAACACACTGCCCGGCACCTCGCGGCCCGTCGCATCGCGGATCACATTGCCCCCGGCATCCAGCAGCCGGGGCGTGCCGAGCACCTGCAACGCCGAACCGCTGCGATCGACCGACGGCGAGAGACTGCCCACCGTGATGTCGGCGCGGCGCAGCTTGAACACCGCTCCCCGATCGACCATGACCGTCACGTCCTGCGGCACGTGCAGGCGGCTGCCGTCGGCCAGCGGCCGACCCAACGAATCGAAACCGATTTCATAAGCCAGTGCGTCCTCAGGCGTGTGCAACTGGCCGTCGCTGCCACCATTGCCCACAATCCGCACCATCCCGCCCGCCGGGACATTGGCCATCGCCACCGGAATGTTGTTGTACGGTCGCAACAACTCGCCCGTGCCTCCCGACGGCGCCGATTTGTCCACGTACACCGTCGACATCGGCGCGTTGGCGCGGAACCAGAACTGGAACACGCCCCCGGGAACCCCGTCCCCATTGCCGTCCAGCGGCGTTCGCTGCGACAACTCCGATGCCGCCTCGTTGTCCCGGTTGTCGATGTCCACAATCGACTGCAACGCCTCGGGTCGGAAGGTCAAACGCAGCTCGTATTCGCCCTCCGTCGTGCCCCCCGAACCGCTGTCCTCGATGATCGGGTTGTAGTCCGCATTGCCCGTCGACGACACGCCCACGAAATACGTGCCGGCACCCAGATCCATCTCCAAAAACGAATCCCGGCCGAAATAATCGTCGTTTCGCGACAGCAGCTCGTAACCGCCGCCAGGCAAGGCCCGATACAGCGTCAGCACGGTGTCCAATAAACTCGCCTCTTCCCGACGCTGGGCCACCGTCTCTGCCGTAAAACGACCCTCCCGGTCCAACTGGAACCGGTACATGTCAATGTCGTCCCCCTCCGGACGATACATGTGCTGACCCAAAACCACCGCCCGATCGGTCGGATAGACCACATCCCGCTCGATTTGAATCCGTTCCGTCTCCGGAGGAAGTACTTCCTCCTCCTCGCCGTTCCCGTTCTCGTCCTCGACCTCCGGCAACGGCTCGGGCTCGGGCAACGGCAGCACGACCGGTCGCGGCAACAGATCCCGGGTGTCACCGATCCCTAATAATTCGCCAATCCCACCCAACGCTGTTTCAAACCAGCTGGGACGAGCTACGTCCTCCGGCTCACCAAAACCCTCGTACCAGTTCGTCGACTGGCTCAAGACCAGCATCAAGTCATTGTCCAACGGACGGTGCAGTATCGCATGCAGGGCCGTGTCGGGCTCCGCAACGTCGTACGACGGATCCACCGCGCGGATGTCCCCCGTGGCAATCGTGAACCCTTGCGTCGCCGACTCGACAAATTGAACCCCCAACTGCCGTCCGTAAATCTCGAACGCTTCCCGAGCCCGTTGCTTCTGCTGTTCGGTAATCAGGTTCGTCAGTGGATTGCCCGCCGGATCGTTGCCATAATCCTCTCGGAAATTGTAAAACAGCGTGGTGATCCCCGGATTCGGATCCGCAACACTCCACAAATGGCTATGAATCGGCCGGTCGAAACGGTACTGCAACAAACTGCGATGCCCCGGCTCGGCGCTGGAACCGGGCCACGCGATCTCGTTGACCCGCGGTTCAATCGCCGCCGAAATGATCCGCGTGTCCGGAAGCAAACGCCCATCGGCCAAGGCCTTGTCACTCATCAGACCCACATCATGGGCGGTGGCGAAACTGGAACCGGGCTGCGTATCACTGCCCCGCAAATCCAGTAACACCGGCTGCATCTGGTCCTGGTGCTGCTGGTCGGGCACCTTCTCGTTCGTCCCGATCCGCAGTCGTAGCACGTTGCCCGCCGGTGACAACCGGTCCAAGGCTTTATCGAAGGTCAGCATCACCCGATTCGATGCGGGGAAATACTGGACCTGCTTCGGCCGGTGCACCACGTCGTCCCACGGACTGACCGTGTTGCCCGTGTCAATCAGCTGATAATACGCGGGATTGGTGGCGCGGATGGGGTCGAGTTCAT
>SLMF01000387.1 GCA_007133715.1 Planctomycetaceae bacterium | reverse complement strand
GCTCTTCCACTCTGAGCTAGCGACATACCTTGCAGGGATGGCGACCGGACTGCCGGAGGGTCGCTTGGGATCCATCGATCAGCTGTCGAGCAGGGACTCGCTAATCCAGATGTCTGATCTGCTGGCCGGGGCTGTAACGCGTGCCCAGACCGGTACGTACGATATTCTGCATCTAGTTGAGGAGAAACTCATACAACTGAGAGCTTGGCCCCCATCGTCAGGATGAGCGTCATAACTGGTGCAGCAGATCCGGCTACTGTCACGGGCGCTGCTTACGCAATGCCCGCGCCAGCTTAACGCAGGGCAGCTGATCACTCCGTTGGACGGAGAGGAGACAGATGACCCAAGAGCGACTGGCATTTCTCATGGGAGGCTATCCGGCGTTCGAGCTGTCCGCGGACCTTTTCGTGACCGCCTGTGGTGGAAGTGAGAGCCGTATCGCCCTGCTGTTCCAGAACGCGAATCACGAAGATCAACACTACCTCGAATACGCCGACCCGTGGACGAAACGTGGAGCGCGGGAGATAGCCCTGATTGGGCGCGATCAGAGTGGCCTCTTTGATGTTGCGGCAGCGATTGAGAGGCTCGATCGGGCGACCGGGATCTTTATCGCTGGAGGCCACACCCCGATCTACCATGAGCTATATGGCACCGAGCCGCTACGAAGTGCCATACATAGTCGCTACGCGGCGGGCGTTCCCTTTGGCGGCATATCGGCGGGTGCGATGCTGGCGGCCCAGAAATGGGCGATGACCTTTGAGGACACAGGTCGCTCGGTCACGCAGCCGGGACTGGGAATCGCTGGCGGGTTGGTCGCAGTCCACTTCTCTGAAAGGGAGCAGCTTCCGACCGCGCTAGACCATATGGCATTGGCGGGTGCGATGACATGCCATGGTCTGGATGAGTCGACCTGCGCCGTATTCCGCAACGGAGAGCTATGGAATGTAATAGGTTCCCCAATACACCTAATCACAATGACGAGTACCAGTCCCCGCCAGTTCGCAGTAACTCGTGTTGCGGTCCATAACGCGGATATAGCCCATAGCGAAACAGGAACTCTCCAACAACGGCATGCAGCCGACCTGCTGGGTGGGCGGGTGATGCGGAACGCTAGCAGAAGCGACACAGGTCAATAGGATCCAACATGAGGTCTCGATTGCTCTGGGGTGACGGCATCTCAGGCACACAGAGAGATGTGGCAGCAGAATCCACATCGAAAGTCCATGTGCTTGCCGGAGAGGAAGGGGCGCAAGCCAGTAGTCCGTACCATAGAGGGAATCCTGCAGCGTCGGCATGTTCGCCCCGCAAGGGGAACAAGGGAGCGCCGAGCGTCTCATGCATCGCGAAGGTCACGGAAGGAGCGAAGAGTCTGGAAGTGCAGCCCCGAAGAATGCGCCGGCGTAGGGGGTGCGGAATGTTGGGACTGAACCTCCCATGTGCTGCGGAGCCGCCATTATATGCCGGCCTGACTCATAATCAGGAAGAGTTGTCTCAGGTAATTTTCGCGTCCTTATAGATACACCAGGCATCCGAGTCTCCCGACAAACTGTGATGGTTCAGTGCTCAGTCGTCCTATCCTCTTGTTTCTGGAGTGGCACTCACCATCCCGTCGCCAGGACCCGCTGCTTCTCCGCCTCTTCGAGCACATGACGGCAGGTTTCCCAGTCGATCTTCTCAACGTGAGTATAACGGAGGTCGAAGGGGTGGCTTCTAGGCAACTCGTCGATGATTTTTTGGGCCTGTTCCTTCTCGCCAAGGGCGATGGCGACCCAGGCATCTTCGAGCACGTCGGGAATCTGGCCGAACAAGCTGAAAATGTCATGCAGCCGGTCAGAAAGAAGCTCGTGGACGCGGTCCTCGACTGAATCTTTGTACCGAATGTTGTATACTTCGACGATGTCGTGAATTTGCCCGATGCGCTGGATGCGCCCTTTACGTTGTTCCAGCTTCGTCGGGTTCCAGGGCAAGTCGAGGTTGATCAGCCGGGCCAGCCGCTGCAGGTTAAGGCCCTCGGAGGCGGCGTCCGTGCCGAGCATGAGGCGGATTTCCGCGCGTTTCACCATCGCCTTCAGGTCCTCGCGCGACCGCGGGGTCCACTGGCCGCCCAGCATGATGCCCGAGGTAGATGGCCCGGAATAGACGGCGATCATCTCGGCGTCGAGTTCCTCGGAAAGCTGCTCAGCCAGCCACTGGATCGAATCGCGGTACTGGCTGAACACGATGCACCCCAGCCGGAGCCAGCCCCGCTCCAGCAGGCACTGGCGGACGACGGCGTATTTCGGGTCGCGCTCTCGATTCGCCCGCAACGACTCGACAAACCGTGTGAGCAGGTCGCGTTCATGTACGGTCAGTGATCGGGAAAATGCCGAGCTGGGCGGTGCGTCCACCGCGTCGGGCGCATCGTCATCATCGTCAATGTCCTCTTCAGGGTCGTCCCATTCGGCGAGCATCCTCTCCGCCGTTTTCAGGCCGGCATGGATGGAACTGCCCATTCGCCGCAGCAGTAAGGTCTTCAGAAAGCCGGCGGCCTTCATGCGTCGACCGAGCGCCGTGCAGAACTTTTCGGCCAACTCGTAAGCCTCCCGCAGGTACGGTGGCAGGCGAATCGCGTCCCGCTCGCTTTCGCCCAGCAGTCGCACGCCGATCTTCTGAAGCAGGGGCTCGTTGGTCTCCGGGTCGATTTGGTTCTCAAGCTGCTCTCGCGTACGGCGCACAATGCGGCGGATGAATGGATGATGGCTGTCAACAAAACGCGGGAACAACTCCGCCAACCTAGCCCGATCCGGTGGGCGCAACCGATCCAGGTCGTTGCCGGGAACTACCGATTGCACGTCCGATACATCGAGCCGGCGACGCAAGACCTGAAAATCCCGA
Organism: Planctomycetaceae bacterium; assembly: GCA_007133715.1. Lineage (GTDB taxonomy): Bacteria > Planctomycetota > Planctomycetia > Pirellulales > Pirellulaceae > SLMF01. Next base: position 2,087 of record SLMF01000387.1, on the reverse strand, counting down.
TGTTCCGCCTTCGGCGGCAGCGGATTGCGTACCCATTCCCACTGGTCGGTCAGATTCTGCGGCAGATTCGCCCGTTTCATGATCATATCGAGGCAGTGCGGTGTGTTGCGCCAGCAACTCCATGTATTGCCCAGTACGCTCTCGTCGCCGCGACCGAGCACGTCGAGTAGGTCCCAGGCCTCGATGGGCCGAAGCTGCACCGGCGTGGCCGTGGCCAGCAGCAGGCTGCGCGTCTTTTCGGCAATACGGTACATGAAGGCGAGCAGGTTGTTGGGTTGAGCGGTTTCGCTATCCCGGTTCTCGCCCAGGTTCCGCCGCCGAGCACGATGAGCCTCATCCAGGATGACGCACTCGTACGACAGACCCAGCAGGTGCGTGACCACCTCCGAATCGCTAGTGATCAGTCCCGAAGACACGATTCCCACACGGCGCGGGCACCGCCTGATGGTCTCCGGACCGGAAGCGGGGTATTCGATGCCCCGCTCGTCAACCCAACGCCTGCCGTCCCAAACCGCCGACGGCATAGCCAGCAGGTCGCGCATTTCGCCCTGCCACTGCCAGACGAGCGTCTTCGGGCAAATCACCAGGATCGGCTTCTCGCCGGTCAGGGCGATCAGCAAGGCCGACATCGCCAGTTGCAGCGTCTTGCCCAGGCCAACCTGATCGGCCAGTACGAAGCGAGCCTTCTTCAGGGGGCCATGATGGTTATCGAAAACCAGTTTCACGAAAAATTTCTGGTGCTCCCAAAGGCCCACCTCTTTGCGGTACACGGGTGATTCGATCACGGCGGGAGCGGGATCAGGTGTTTCTTCTTTGCCAGCAACCCAATCGCCGATGTTGTACATCACCCTGCGTTCCGCCAGCCTTCCCAGGTCCGCGACCACGAACTCGGCCAGCGGCACGGCGGAAGGGGACCCCCACAGGGCGTCGAACTCGTCCTGTACCCATCGCACTGCTTCGGGTGAGGTGTCCTCCCACACCAGTTCGTAGTTCATCTGCCACGCCACGCGCGATTCGTTGGCGCTGCCCATAAAGCACGTCTTCGACCCGTCGGGTAGGGTAATGACTCCGGCCTTGCCATGGACCAGACCGAAGACGTTGTCGGGAAGGACGCGCACCTGGAGTTTGTCGCTCTGGAGCAGCGTAAACAGGCGGGCAAACCGCTCACGAACAGGCGCCTCGGCTGTCCCGTTCAGCAGTTTTTCCGGCTCGAACCCGCACCATGCACGGCGGACGGCCATTTGGGCCGCGCGCGCGGTGGCCACGTCGGCGGGCGTCAGGTCCGAGTTGCAAACCATACGCACATCGCCGGAAACCGACTCAAGCTGCTCGCCCACCACTTCCAGCAGCGACGAGCAGAAATACCCGGCAATGCGGTCGTACGCGCGGGCGTCTTGCAGGCGGTTGCAAAGAAACGACCGCTCCAGCGGCTGCCGGCGCGAGGAAAAGCGGCGGATGCTTTCCAGCTTGTCCTTCATGGGCCTGCTTCGATTTCTCGTACGATTTCATCCAGCATCGATTGTCGGATGTGGAGCGTCGATACGGTCGGAAGCGACCGTAGAATGCTCGCCACGTCGGCCTTCGATTTCTGGCCGCGGCGGATTGCCCTCAGCACGATGCCGATGGTGCCGTGAACGGGCATCGACAACTGCCGGGCGGCCAGCCGGGCCGCCGTGTCGTCGGTCAGGAACAGGTCGGCCTCCAACTCCCTCGCCAGGTGCAGGGCATCCAGTTCGGCCCGGTGCAACGCAAACAGGCGCCCCAGGCCGGCCAAGTCGGCGGGCAACGGGGCTGCCACGGCCGATTGTTCCAACGCTACGTTGGTACCGGCCAGCGCCGCCGGGCGATGTCGCGATACTTCCTCCCACACCGACGCGGGAAGCAGTACACGCGCAAAATCCGACAACAGCGCCAAACACCCAAGCTCGTCCAGGTGGATCAGCGGCCCGGCGTCGCACACGACCACGCGGGCGAGCGGGTCAGTCGCGGCCATGGATCCCCCACTGCACGTCTTCGCGGATGAACGCTTCCGCTAACTCCGCCGAGTGCGATTCGAGGTATCGCCGCAAGGCGTCCGTCACGAGCTG
>SLMF01000031.1 GCA_007133715.1 Planctomycetaceae bacterium | reverse complement strand
TCGCCGACGGTTCAAAGGCATGCACCGCCCCCCTGGGGCCGACCAGCGATGCGGCCAGCAGGCTGTAGTAGCCCACATTCGCGCCGATGTCGAGCACACAATCACCGGGGCGCAGGGCTTGCCGGAAAAAGAGAGTCTGCTGATCACGAGGATCAAAGCCGTTGATCCAAATCGGCCGTTCCGTGAAATCGGCCGGGTTCACGTGCATCCGATAACCGCTGCCCACCCGGATCGTGGCGGCGCCACATGTGGCGACCAGCGACTCGTGTCGTTTCAGCCAGTCAACCAACCGCCAGCGGCCCGGCAGACCCGGCCAAGTGCGCGTCAGCCAACACAGACCCGGGATCAGCGGGCGCAGCCAGCGGGATTCACCGACGGTGTCCCCGAAACGCAGCTCTCGGGTCCGCTCGGTCACGCTCATCGAGGAACTGGACACAAGAGCGTGTCGCCGGAAGGGTCTTGCTTCTGCCGTACCCACTGCTGCAGGACAGCCGCCACCGGCGGAATGCAGCGGTCCCAGGCATAGTGGGCGCTCAAGCGTAACGCGGCTGCACAGCGGCGAGGTTCCGGAATCTCCAGGTGCCGCTCGATGGCGCGGGCCAGACCGGCGCTGTCTCCGGGTGCAAAAAACGTGGCCGCCTCGGGCTCCGGCGCGCAGATCTCCCGGAAATAGGGCAGGTCGGAGGCAATGACGCTACGCCCCCTGGCCAGCGCAAACAACAGCGCGCCGCTACTGGTGATCTTGCGATACGGCAGGAGAACGGCTGTGCTGAGCGAGACCAGTTCGTCAAACTCAGCATCGGTCAGGCGGCGGGGGATCAGCCGGATCCGCGGGTCGCCCGCGGAAAGCTGCGACATGCGGAGCAAATCGAAATCCGGGTGAGGCGCCCCTGCCACCACCAAGCGGAAATCACGGCTCATCCGCCGGACGGCAGCTACCGCCAGATCGAAACACTTGTACTCCCGCAAGTTGCCGACACAGCAGCCGAGCGGCGACCGGTGTTCCAGTCCGAACTGCCGTCGCAGTCGGGCGTGATCCTCACGGGGCACGGGGCGCCGTGCATAGCTCCCGTGATACATCATGACCACCCTGCCCCGCGGGCGGTAAGCCGCCCGGAGTTGCTCGCAGCTGACGCGACTGTGGACAATCAGCAAGTCCGCGTGACGAGCTAAGCGGGAATACCCGAGACGGTCCAACCGGCTGGGAGACTCGTGCGGCTCGAGATTATGTACGGTCCAGATCAACTTCAATTTTCTCTTGGCAGCCTGCAAGAAGCGTTCGAGTCCCACAATGCCGCGAAGGTGTCCCAGCCAACTGCGTCCGCGGGTACGCCACAAACTCTCGGGCCAATGGACATGCAAGGCGTCGACGCTTTGCTCCGTGGTACGCAGCCACGCGTCGTCGATGACGGGCGGATACAGCACCTCCACACCGCTGGGCCGCAGCGCCGCGTAAAACTCCGCCTGATACGCGTTGCCGGACGAGCGGGGCCAGCACGCAATGCGGAAGGCCGCCGTACGCGGCACCCCGGCGGAGGCTGGCCGCAACGCAGCCTCGTGCGACATGCCGAGCCGGCTTGCCGTCTCGTCTACCATGCGTGATCGTGCTCGTATCCCAAGCGAATCAACAAATCACCCAATCGCTCTTTGAACCGCTGCGTATGCTCGGGATGAAACACGTCGCGCCATTCTCCCGGTCGCCCCGAACGGATGTGCCGAGCCCACGATTCGCGGGACGTTCTCTCAATCGGAAGCTTCCCGGCGGAAAACTGCAGGGCGATCTCGACCGCTTGTTCCACGGCTGCCGCTCGGAAACCATAATGTCTGAACAGACGCTGAAATCCCCCCGCTTCGTCCGCGACCATGTCCTCATAACGCAGGTTCAAGAACCGCGAATCATGGAAATCCCAGCTTGCCAAAACGGGAAAGTTGGGCGAAGCCGCAAAATGGTCGATCTCGGCAAGCAGGCCCGCGTGTCGATCCAAACCCGACAAATGCTGTTGGTAACTCCGATTGCCGTAACGCGGGTCGGGTACGTGGGCCCACTCCTCTGCCGTCCGCAGGTGATAAAAATACCCGCTGACCACCACATCTCTCAAGTCACGGATCATGTGGGAACCGATGAAGTCAGGCAATTCAGCGGGCCCGATGTGGCCGTGGGTTTGCAGCAGAATCCCCCGCTCCACGGTCACCCGACGGGTGTGCAGATTCACGGAGGTGTAGGGTAAACCGAAGGATACGGCTACCGCCCGCAGCAAGTTGGCAAACCAGACAGTGCCCATCTTGTGGTGGCTGCAGTGCACAATCAGCTTCGCTTCCGCAGCGAAAGGAGAAGCGGGTGGTGGGGACCCTGCCAAGTTGTGCCGTAGTCCTTTAAGCCATTTCTTCAGGGGACGCATCACAAGCTCGTGTTGCCCGGCATCGGGACCGGTTCGTGTTACTGTGCGTGCCTTCGCGAGGGATTGGGAGGCTGGTGAAGGATGGCTGAGCCTACCTGGGGATGGCGGTTCACCGGGGACGAGTGCCGCTGCAGTTCTCCCCACAGGCGACTGGATTTTACCAAGCTCTGAATCCACACCCCGGGCCGGCAGAACAGACGTTGCCAGCGATAACGCCATTCGGCTTCCAAGGCTTGTCGCCACAGCCAGCGAGGTTTGCCAAACAGTGTGGCGCAGGGCTGCTGGGCAGCTGCCGTGCCGGGCGCGCACATGCCTTGCGCCCGGTAATAGTGCCTTAGGAAACGTGTCGTTTGCGTCTGCTTGCGAACGTAATGGCGGAGCCCTGCTCCCGGCACCCACATCCCCGAGTAACCCGCGGCCAGCATCTTTCGGATGACCTCGGTCTCGTAGCCGCCGACACGCTGGCGCTGCCGGACTCCCAAGCTCGGATCGAACGGGAACTGCTTTTGCACGGCTGCCCGCACGGCGTAGTTGGCGCCGTACGGCACATAGTGCGGTTGGATCGGCAACGGGGGCTCGCCACACTCGCGCACACCGTAGGCGCTGGGAACGTAAGGCAGCACGGTTTTCAGCCAGGAGGGCGGACGGCCTTCGAAGTCGGGTTGAATCGACCCCCCGAAGATTGCGCACTCGGCCCATCGCTGGCCGGCTTCCACATAACGGACCAGCCAATCGGGTTCGGGAAGCACATCATCATCGGTCCAGACCAGCAGTTGGCCCCGCGCGTGCTCCAGCGCCAGATTGGCCGCATGGGCTTTGCCCGGACGTGTTTCGTGCAAACAACGCAGCGGCAGACGGTCACGGAATTCCTGCACGACCCGCTCCGTAGCATCGGTCGAATTATTATTTACCAGGATCAGCTCCCAGCGCCCCGCCGGGGGTGCGCGCAGCGTTGCCATGGCCGCCAGCGTCTGTTTCAGGAGCCGGGCCCGATTCCACGTGCAGATAATCACCGTCGTTTCCAATTCAAGTCCCATTCCCGCGGGTTCTGCTTCGCCGCCCTCCCAGGACAGATGCCCCGGGGCGGCGACTCGTCTTGGCCTGCTCCCGGATCAACTGGGCAAGGCGTCCCAGCGTCTGCGTCTCGGAAAACTCGGTTAGCACTCGCCGACGACCGGCCTGCCCCCAACGCGCGGCAACAGCCGGCTCCCGGGCAACCCGGACCATCGCATCCGCCATCGCTTGCACGTCCTGCTCGTCGACCAGCAGGCCCGTCTGGCCTTCGAGCACGACATCGCGGATCCCCATGTGCCGGGTGGCAATCACCGGCAGCCCGCTGGCCTGCGCTTCGAGTATAGCCACCGGAGTGCCTTCACAGTCGCCGTCGCAAGCTCGGACCGAATGCTGGACAAAAGCCCGCGCGCCCGCCATCCGGTGTTGGACGAACCGGTGGTCACGGGCCCCGGTGAATTCCACCGCATCCGCCACTCCATACAGTTGAGCCAGGTGGCGGCAGGTCCCCAGCAAGGGGCCCTCGCCAATCATGGTCAGCCGCATCTCCGGGATACGCTGTCGCGCCCTGGCAAAGGCCAGGACGGTCAGATACGGAGCTTTCTTTTCAACAAAACGGCCGACGGCCAGCAACTGGGGAGGGGCATTCGCGGGTTCCGCACCCGTGAACTGCCGGCAATCGACCCAGTAGGGAATATGGTGAACTTTCTCGGCTGGAGCGCCTAATTCGATCAGCTGCTGCCGCATTTCGCGGGATACGGCGACCACCCCCGCTGAGAATTGGAATAGCGCGGCGTAACGGCTGCGGTACTCTTCCAGCACCCCCTCGTGAAACGCGTCCCTGCCGTGAAAATGTACGATCAGAGGGACACCCGCCAGGCGGCAACCGTGCATCACTTCCACCCCGGTTATTCCGTACTCAGCCAGCACGAGCCCGATCCGCGCGCCGCGGAAATAGCGCGCCAAAGCTTGGCGGCGGTAAGTCTGCTCCTCGAACGGGATGGCCCAACTCAACGTTTTTTCGGCCATCCGACGAGCGAAATTCTTTTCATACAGGTAGCCCCAGATCGGATCGGTGTGCGGCGGACTTCCGACCAACACTCGAATTGTCATGGGGAGGCGCTGGATGTGCGACTGGATGAAGGTCTCCGTCCGCGCTCCCATGCGGGGGCAGACGACACAGACGATCGGCGAACTCCCCTCTTTCTTGCCCGCCTGGTCGGGCACCCTCACCGCCTGTTCGAGAAGGAGGTCTCTCACGGGCAGACCTGCCTTCCAAACAACTCCGTACTCCGAAAGCCTTGTGCCACAAAGCCGACCCGAAAAAGCTTTCTCCAGTTCCGTATGCTGATCAATTGAGCGGCGGCTTGCGAATCGTCCCCCCAACGTCTGGTCAACGCGGTCGCCAATCGCTCTTTCCTGGTAAGTTGCCTTGCTGCGCAGCGGTTTACAACATCCTGCCATTCATCAGCGATTAACCCCGCCTCAAGAAACCAGCGGACCAACTGCGGCCAGTAGATGTACGTAATGTGTTCCCGCAGGAAACGGGGGTCCC
>SLMF01000561.1 GCA_007133715.1 Planctomycetaceae bacterium | reverse complement strand
GCTAGTGCACATTGCCGCGGAACGTTCCGGAAACCGGAAGTACCGTGCCATCGGTCGCTGCGGTCAGCGAACCGGCGATGATCTGGCCCGTCAACTGCTGCTCTTCGATCGCATCGATCCGGACTTGGACGGGGCCGCCTTGCGTCGAAAAGGTCGGTGCGTCCGCCTGCAACTTGACAAACAACTGCCCGTCAATCGTCTGCCCGACCAGTCCGGAAAAATCAGCCTCCGTAACCTCCCCGCGAAAAAAAACCGACGGAAACGACTCCCGCTCCGCGTCACGATAACTCTGCAATTGCAGCACGCTCGGACGCTCCGGACCCAGCGTGATCAACTGGACGTAACACGCGCTGGTCTTCAACGGCTCGCCGACTTCCAGATCGAAATGACCCGCCATGCCGGCCGTTTCGGCCAATCGCGAGCCGGTATCCCGTGCCGTTTCGACCGCCCCATCGGCCATCTGCCGGGCCCGCTCGACGCCCTGCGACGCCGTGTCACGAACGCCGGAGGCAATATCACCCAAGTCTTGCCCGCATCCCGCGAACAACGTCACCAGACCGAACCCACACGCCCCGAGCCAACACCGCTTTTGGGAGATCATAGGGAAGCCCATTTAACCAAAAGGGAAAATCAGTCCATCGGCGGATGCCACGGCACGTTCGCCAGAAGCCGTCGAAAAACCCCCGCATTCGAGCGGGTGTTTCGGGCATCGATTACAACGCGTCCGCCCATTCCGCTGTCACATCCCATCGCATGCTCGAATTCTTGTCCGTTTTCCATCACCCGTCAAGGATCCCACGCACATCGCACATCCCCGCCCCCGTCGCGTAGCGACCGCGTGAACGTAGTGCCGCAGTTCACAATTGACGTTACATAACCCTAGCTGGGAGCGTAAAAAACCATCGGAAAAGTCGGGTGCGTTCCCGCCTTATTTGCGGGTTGTCATCGACAAGAATGTCCCCTTTATCACGAATCCCTCACTGCGGATCAACCAGGGGGATCGTCGGGCAGGAGTGCCCAACCTACGGTACCGGAATTGCGTCTTTTCGGAAGATGTCTAAAAATGGGGATCGTCGGGCAGGCATGCTTCCCGTCACGTTTCCAGCAGCTGCTGGCCGTGGTATCGGAGGGTTGTCAGCAGGCGGTCCAGTTCGGTGACGGAGGTCAGGGGGTTGATCAGCGTGACCCGCAGGGCGCCGAGCCCGTCGATTTTGGTGGACACGATGTAGAACTCGCCCGATTCGATCAGACGGCGTCGCAGTTCCAATTGGAAATCGCCCTGCCGTTCCCGCGGTGCCGCTTGGAGAGCAGGCGGCAGATGACGAAACGTCACGATGTTGCACTGGGGGACGTGCAGCGGTTGAAAATCCGCAGCCTCGTCCAACCGCTGATACAACTGCTGTGCCAGTTCGAAGGTGGTGTCGATCAGATCGGCGAACAACTGGGGTCCGAACAACGACCAGACGCCCCACAAGCCGAAAGCCGCGGCCCGCTTGGTGCATTCCACGGCTCGCAGGCCGCTGTCATACTCGGCCAAACCCGGCGCCGAGGGATCGAACAGATACGGGGCGTCCTGGCGAAAGGTCTCGAATTGGTGACTCGCCTGGCGATACAGCACAAACGCGCACAGGGCCGGTACGAACATCATCTTGTGGGCATCCCAGACCAGACTGTCTGCTCGGTCCAGGCCGTCGACCAGATGCCGATGCCGGGAGCTGAGGCAGGCGGAGCCGCCGTGAGCGGCATCCACGTGCAACCATGTTTCGTGCCGTTGGCAGACGTCGGCGATTTCCGGCAGCGGGTCGAAGGCGCCGATCGGGGTGGCGCAGGCACAGGCGACGACGGCCACCACCGGCCGATTCTTCTGGCGGCAGGCGGTCAACGCCTCGTCCAAGCGTTGGGGGTCCATGCGTCGCAGCGGGTCCAAACCGACCCGCAGCACTTGGTTCGTCCCCAGGCCGAGCATCCCGGCCGATCGGGACACGCAATAATGGGCATCGGAGTGGACCAGCAAGACGGGTGCCGCATCGCCGCCCGGCAGGCCTTGTTCCCAGGAGTCGGGCAGGGCCCGGTTGCGGGCGGTCAGCAGGGCGGTGAAGTTGGCCAGCGATCCGCCGTGCGTGACCAATCCGGAGAACTGGCCTGGCGTCCAGCCGATTTGCTGGCCGAGCCGTTCGACCAAGGCCCCTTCGACGGCGGTCGCCCAGGGGCCCATTTCGTAGATGGCCATGCACTGATTGGTCACCGAGCCGACGGCGTCGAACAGTCCGGCCACGGGCACCGGCGCCGGCACCTGATGTCCCAGGTACCGGGGATGGTGCAGATTCAGGCCATGCTGGAGCATTTTGCGGACCAGCTCGGCAAAAAGGTGCACTTTTTCGTCGCGATCAACACGGGGCGGGGCGGGAAGCGGGTCGGAATCGGCGGCAGGGACACGGGCTGCTGCGTGGGCGGCCCGCGGCACGTTTTCCTGCAGATAGGTGGCCGCATCCCGCACTTTTTCGCCGGGCGATTGCCAGGGCAACACGGCAGACTGGCCCGCCTGAATCGCCGCCAAGTGCTCGCCCAAGGCATCGGCCAGGGCGTGCGCGGATTGGCGGAGCAAGCCGGGGTCGTAGGCCACCCGAATCCGCGCGCGGGCCGCCTCGATCGCGTCCTGTTCGACAACCGGGGCCGACAAGTTCAGCTCCTGCACCGCGTCTGGTACTCCTTTCCTGAGTCAGGCCTCCCTCGGTCGCGCACAGGGCACGGCACGTGGGTCGGGCACGGCACCGCCGTTCAGAAAAAATCCGCCAAGCGGTCGTAATTCTTGCGGTGGACCGTTTCCGCATTGTAAGGCGCCTCGCCGTTGGTGGCATCGCGAATGTCCTGGTCAATGTAGATCTCGTTGTGGGGCTTGAAACCCGGAACGGTCAGCACATTGACAAACACGTCCAGGCCGCGATGGCCGACGCCGGGCGGGATATAGACAAAATCGCCCGTCTCGAGCGGATACTCTTGGTACTGACTCAAATCCCGCAATTCGGGGAAGATCAAAATCGAAGGCTTCCGCCCCCACGTCTCCAGCTGGTACGCCCGCGGGTCCAAGACCAGATACATCTCGGCTTGGGGCAACCCCCCCACCTCGGGCTCGAACGGGTGAAAGTGGGTCGAGGACAGTTCGCGGGGGATATTCACCACATGCGCGTTCACGAAATTCACCCCGTCACCCTGTTCCCCCGGCTCGTTCATGTACCAGGTCAGCGGCAGCTTGCGGAACGGATCGAAATCGAAGCTGCAGCCGCCGGCCGTGTCCAACAGGTGGCGGAGTCGCCGTGCGGTCGACACATGAGAGGTCTGCCGATCGACATTTTCGATGGCCAGGCAGCGGAACCGGCCCCGCACCGGAACGGTTTCGTCACCACAGGCGATGATCTGATCCCCTTCGATCAGGGGTTCGTAGCCGCCGAGGGTCTTGGTCGAATACCCCTGATCGCGATAGACGGAGAACAATCGGACCAGCACCGCTTCGATCTGCTCGTCCTCGGCCCAGGGGCGTGGGAGGTGTTCCAAGGTCCAGAGATTGGCCGCGATATCGCCGAGGAACGCGTCGTTCTGCCAACGGCCCAGGATCGGTTCGACGGCGGTGATCGCCTCGGGCGTCAGCGACGAAAACCCATCCAGCAACTGTTCGAGCAGGGCGGCGAAATCCGGGTCGAGCGGGTCGGGACGATAGAAGTCGGGCAAGCGTTCGCCATCCCCCTCCTGCGTGCGGTAACCCTCGGGCAGGTAGATGCTGCCCTTCCCGCGATAGAGCCAAAACACCCGCATCCCTCCGTGTTTCGCACGCAGAGAGTCTTCTCCGTCGACTTCGACCACCGAGGCTTTGATTCCCGGATAATCCCGTGCGAAGGCCTCCTGGACTGCCACGAATTGCTGCTCATCATCCAAGTGGGTCTTCAGCACCGACTGGCTTCGTCGGGTGGCGGCGGTGCCGCTGGTGGCTGTCAGCGGAACGGCCGCGGCCGCGGCCGCCATCGCGCTCCGTTGCAGGAACTGTCGACGATTCAAAGACATACGGTTCTCCCTGGTTTGAGTCATCTCTCCCGGCAGTATAGATGAGTCCCGGGTCGAAAAAAAGTTACTTTCGGACTGCCGGCCGACTTCTGCGTGTCTGCCGACCCGCGGAGGGCCGGTTTACGGAGTGCGACGGCGGGAAATGCGGAAGTTGTTGAAGCGGACCCAGTGCGCGGCGTCCGGTGGCCCATGATACCCTTGCAGACTGACTTGCTCTTCCCCTGGCGGAGGCAGCTTGCCCTGATCCGCCGTGAGGAACTCGCCTTCGGCATTCGGCCGGAACTGCGCCGTCCAGGAATCTTCTGTGACGATCAGCCGCAACTGGACCGTGGGGGCTTCCATCGCGGGCCGCCCGGGAATGATCAGCAGCTGGTCGTCCAGGAGTTCCTTGACCAATTTGAAGATCGGCTCCCCGTTCCGGTACCAGGTGATCCCAGCCTGCTCCCATTGTTGGGTAGGCACCGTGTGGTTGGTCACCGTGACGTCAATCGCATAATCCGCTTGGCTCCGGTCCGGGGCGGGGCGCAGCAGGGCGTTGCGGACGGTACGGGCAAAGCCGGGTTGCAACCGGATTTCCAAGCCGGCGTCGTCCATGCGCCACGCCTCCGAGTCTTCCCGCAACCACGTCCATTGCGCATCCATTTCACCCGCAAATCTGTCTTCGAACACCACTTCCCATTCGTCCGCACGGATCGGCGTTCCGAGAATGGCGATCGCTGCCAGCATGACTCCTAAGTATCGCATTGTCTGTCTCCCATCACAGTTGTCCGAACGAAGAGCACGCCAAAACCAGCTGTTGAGTTTAGCGATTGCATTGTGGAAAAGCCAGCAAGCGGGGCAAAATCGTGCGTTTCCTCCCGGCAAATCACGCACGCATTGCACCGCCGCTTTACGAGCCGGCGATTCGCAGGAATAATCAGGGCTGACAACGCAGGGGTTCGGGGGACGTACCGATGACGGCTGCTGGGCTTGGACGATTTGCCACAGAGGGGGAGACGACGATGCGAGAGATGCAAACCGGGGGGATGCGTAGTCAGTTGGGCTGGCTGGGTTACATTCTGTGCGGGGTGTTTATGAACCCTGTTCAGGGTGCAGAACCGGACTCGGAGATCATCTTGGTGGAAGCCGAGTCGTTTTCCGACCACGGTGGTTGGCTGCACGACTCCCAATTCATGGACCAGATGGGGTCTCCGTTTCTCCTGGCTCACGGGCTGGGCGAACCGGTGGCCGATGCCCGAACCGAGGTCGAGTTTCCGTCTGCGGGCAGCTACCGAGTCTGGGTGCGTACGCGTGATTGGGTGGCCACTTGGGACGCGCCGGGGACTCCCGGTCGATTCCAGGTGCTGGTCGATGGCCAACCGCTCGAGACGGTGTTCGGCACGGAGCGAGCCGATTGGCACTGGCAGGACGGGGGTCAGGTAACGGTTCAAAAAGGTGTAGTCGAGGTGGCGTTGCGGGATTTAACGGGTTTTGCGGGGCGTTGCGACGCGATCGTGTTCAGCCGTTGCCCGGAGTTCGTACCACCGGCACAGGAGCCGGAGCTGTCGGCGTTTCGGCGTCGGAAGCTGGGCCATCCGGAAACGCCGGAAGACGGGGGTCAGTTTGATCTGGTGGTGGTAGGGGGCGGCATTGCGGGCACGTGTGCGGCGTTGGCCGCCGCGCGTTCGGGGCTGGAAGTAGCTCTGGTGCAGGACCGGCCGGTACTGGGTGGCAACAATAGTTCGGAGGTGCGTGTCTGGCTGCACGGCGCGCGGAACGTGGCGCCTTTCCGCCGTTTGGGCGACGTGGTGCGGGAGTTGGAGCAGTCGCGTCGAGCGCACTATGGTCCGGACAACACGGCGGATCTTTACGAAGACGACGCGAAACGGGCGTTGGTCTGCGAGGAGGCGAATCTCTCGCTTTTTCTGGAAAACCGGATGAATGCGGTCGAGATGGACGATGTCCGGATCCGGGCGGTGGTGGTCCAGCACACGCGGACGGGTCGGCGGTTGCGTCTGGAGGGGACATGGTTTGCCGATTGTACGGGCGACGGGAATCTGGGTTTTCTGGCGGGTGCCGATTACGAGCTGACGCTGCCGGGCCGCATGGGCCGCTCGAATCTTTGGAACGTACAGGACACGGGCGAACCGGTCGATTTCCCCCGCGTGCCGTGGGCGTTGGACCTGAGTGATCGGCCGTTTCCCGGACGCGGCGCCGAGCCGGATCCTCTGAAATTGGGCGGCTGGTACTGGGAATCCGGCTTTGATCACGATCCGTTCGCGAAGGACGAGTACCTGCGGGACTGGAATTTCCGGGCCATGTACGGGGCGTGGGATGCGTTGAAGAACGTGGACCGGGTATTGCCCACCTACCGCTTGAACTGGGCGGCCCATGTGTCCGGGAAGCGGGAGAGTCGCCGCTTGATGGGCGACGTCGTGGTCGACTTGGACGACCTGCTCGAACAGCGGGACTACCCGGACGGTTTTGTGGCCACGGGCTGGCCCGTCGACCTGCATCTGCCGGACCCGCGTTACGAGCCGGGATTCGAGGGGGATGCCTTCATTTCTCGGGCGTTGTACACTCGCTATCCGCAACCGTTTCGGGTGCCGTATCGCGCTCTCTACTCTCGCAACGTTCCCAATCTGTTCATGGCGGGCCGGTGCGCCAGCGTCACGCACGAAGCGTTGGGGGCGACCCGGGTGATGCGGACCGGGGGCTTGATGGGCGAAGTGATCGGGATGGCGGCGGCCGTCTGTCAGCAGCACCAGGTCGACCCGCGGGCGGTGTACGAAGAGCACTTGGACGCGTTGCGAACGCGGATCCAGCGGGGCATCGGCCGCCGCCCGCCAGGACCGCCACGTCCCGCGTGGCTGAGCGACCAGCGGACGAATGTGGCACGTACCGCTACGGTGCGGGTGTCCAGCCAAATGGACCCGGACCGCTATCCTGCCACGCATCTGAACGACGGCTGCCTGGATTGGGCCGACAATGAAAATCGTTGGATCAGCGGCGATTCGCCACCGCATGCTGTCGAATTCGGCTGGGATGAGGACCAGACCGTGTCGGCTGTCCGGATTGTCAGTGGCTATCGACAATCCGGGGATCAATTGGTCGGCCCCAATCGCGATTTCGTCTTGCAGTACCACGACGGGCAAGACTGGCAGGAGATTCCGGAAACACGGGTCACCGACAACCAACTGTTCTGCTGGTCGGTCCAGTTCCCGCCGATCGCCAGCCGCCGTTTCCGATTGGAGATCACCGCCGGTCATGACCAGCGCGCCCGGCTGTGGGAAGTCGAGCTGTACACGCCGCAGCCTTGAGGGCTGACTAGGAATCAAACGCCCGGATGCTGCCCGTAACCAAGCGATGGACGCCGTGGGCTGTGCGCAGCAGCAGGCGACCTTCCTCGTCGATCCCCTCGCAGATGCCTTCCAGGCAGCGTCCTGCCGAGTTCCAGCGCACCTGCCGACCGGTCAGCAGGCAGAAGCGGCGCCACTGCTCCAGCACGGTGGCAGGCTGCGTGCACAAGCCTAGAAACTGTTCTTCCAGGTGCCGCAGGAGGATCACGAGAAATGCGAGCCGATCGAGTTCCGCTCCGGCCACTTCGCACAGCGACACCGTATGCTGCCGCAGTTCTGCGGGCGCGGAGGAAAAACGATTGTTGACGTTCACCCCCAACCCGAGCACGCCACGTGCCATCGAACCGCTGGGAACTTCCACCAGGATCCCACCGACCTTGCGGTCCAGCAGATACACGTCGTTGGGCCATTTCAGGCGAACGGGAGCCGTGGGGACCGATTCTTGAATGCTGCGTGCCACGGCCACGCCACAGGCCAGTGCCAGTCGAGAACGCTGGCCCATGGGCAAACGCTCTTGATCCAGGGGGACCAGCAGCGAGCAGGTCAGGGCGCCCGGAGCGGACCACCACGTTCGGGCCGCTCGACCTCGCCCCCGCGTCTGACGATCGGCGAATACCAGCAAGGGCAGTTCGCCTTCGTGTACCGAATCGGCCATTTCCAACGCGCGATCATTGGTCGAGGCGAGTACTGTATGTTGCTCCACTCGACGAATCCACGTTTCCTGTACCAAGCGGGCGACATCGCCCGACGAGAGCGGCATCAGCATCCGAGGCGCGTTCTCCGGGAAAGAAGGCGGAAAACGGGGATCGTACCCCGCCCCGGCCCTCGCGTCCAGGGCTGCCAACACGACTCCTCACGCGCCCCACGGCCTCACCCCAGGGTACCTGCCGACCAGGGGGGGTTCCACAGACGGCGTGTCGGGCGGCTTTCAGACCTTTCAACGTTCTTGCCAAATCGGGCCGTTTTGCTAAGCTCTTCCAGGGCCGTGACCGGCCCGGCAACCCTTCCAATTTGCGACGCACTTCACAAGGGAGAGCAAACGGATGTCGATGTTCATCGGAGAGGCTTTGGCAGGAGACGGCAACGAAGTTGCTCACATCGATTTGCTGATCGGCAGCAAGAGCGGTCCGGTAGGCGTGGCCTTTGCAAACGCCCTGGCCCGACAGAGCGAAGGTCACACCAATCTGCTTGCTGTTCTCGCACCCAATCTGGCGGTAAAACCGTCCACGGTGATGGTTACCAAAGTCACGATCAAAGGCATGAAGCAAGCGGTCCAGATGTTCGGTCCCGCTCAGGCGGCGGTAGCCAAAGCGGTTGCAGATGCAGTGGCCGATGGGGTGATTCCCAAGGATCAGTGCGAGGATTTGGTGATGGTGTGCGGGGTGTTCATCCACCCCGCCGCCGAAGACGACAAGAAGATTTACGATTTCAATTATGCCGCCACTCGTGATGCAATTTCCGCCGCCATGACTGGCCAACCTACGGCGGACGAGATGGTGGCCGGCAAGGATTCCGCGGAGCACCCTTTCCGAGGGTTTTAATACGTTGCCATGACCAAGCCAAAGATTTTGATTCAGTTGGACACCGACCCGCATTGCAGTGTGTTTGATGCGGTGGTCGCTTTGGATACGGGCGTCGAGCATTTGCTGCCGTATGCGGGGGTCGAGCCGTCGGGAGTGCGGGATTTGGTGCATGGGGCGATGTTCACCCGGGGCACGGGCGATCTGCATCGCACGGCCGTGTTCATTGGCGGTTCGGATGTGACGGCCGGTGAACGCGTGCTGGCAGCGGTTGCCGAGACATTTTTCGGGCCGATGCGGGTGTCCGTTCTGCTGGACTCGAGTGGCGCCAACACCACGGCGGCGGCGGCCGTTTTGGCGGCCGCCCGCCATCACGAGCTGTCAAATGCTCGGGTGCTGGTGTTGGCGGGAACGGGTCCGGTGGGCCAACGGATCGCCCGGTTGCTGGCCCGGCAGGGTGCCGTGGTGCGGTTGGCATCGCGGCGACGTTCGCGAGCGAGCGAAGTGTGCGACCGCTTGTCCCAACGGATTCCCGGGGCGCGTTTCGAGCCGTGCGAAACGGCGGACCCCGCCTCGACCGCGCAGGCGCTTCAAACGGCCAGTGTGGTGATCGCGGCCGGCAGCGCGGGGGTCGAACTGCTGCCTGCCGAGATCTGGCAGGCGGAGCCCGAACTGAAGGTCGCCGTGGATTTGAATGCGGTCCCCCCGGCTGGGATCGGCGGAGTCGAACCGCTCGACCGTGCGGTCTCGCGGAACGGGGTCCTCACCTACGGAGCCCTCGGCGTGGGGGCGGACAAGATGCGGATCCACCGAGCCGCGATCCAGTGTCTGTTCCAACAGAAGGATGCGGTCCTTGATGCCGAGGAAGTTTTCGACATCGGTCGCCAAGTCCTGTCGTAAACCCGACCCGGCATCCCGGGTCTTTCCAATAACTCGCGAGGTGCGTGATGAGTGCTTACCCTTGGAAAGGGTCCCAGAAGACACCGATCCGCCGCCTGATCGGGCTGATCGTACTGATTGCGAACCCAATGGCTTGTGTTCGGGCGGACTCTTCCCCAATCCCGGCGGCTCAGGAGACTTCACCCATGCCCGCTTCGCCCCCTTCGCCGCAACAAACCTCCGACACGCCCGCCCCGGCTAACGGGGAAGAACGCGAGCAAGTGGCGACCTTCGGCGCCGGTTGCTTCTGGTGTGTCGAAGCCATCTTCCAACAACTGGAGGGCGTGACCTCGGTGGTCTCCGGATACAGCGGTGGCCGCACCGAGAATCCGACTTACCGCCAAGTTTCCACCGGACGGACCGGACACGCCGAAGTCTGTCAGATCCGCTTCAATCCGGACCTCATCAGCTTCGATGCCCTCCTGCGCGTGTTCTGGGAAACCCACGATCCCACCACCCTGAATCGCCAGGGAGCCGACGTGGGTACCCAGTACCGTTCCGTGATCTTCTACCAGGACGAAGACCAACGGCGCTTGGCCGAGCAACGAAAGAAACAGCTGGATGCGTCCGGCGCGTGGCCCAATCCGATCGTCACGGAGATCCGTCCGCTCACGACCTTTTACCCGGCGGAAGACTACCACCAGAATTACTTTCGCAACAATCCGCAACAGGCCTACTGCCAAGTCGTGATTCGTCCGAAGGTGGAGAAATTTCGGGAGGTGTTTCGAGACAAATTGCGAGCGGAGGAGGGAAGGTCCCCCTGAATGAAGGCAAGAATGCAACCCCGGAAGGGCTGCCGCGACAGGGAGCAAGAGTAACGTCGGGGGCGCGTTTTCGCGGTCCTGAGCCCCCTCCCGTACGGGCACGAGGGAACGGGACGGTTGTTGGTTCCGGCGCGTGTGCATTCAGCTCGTCTGGGGAGCAAGTTAGAGGAGAAAACTAGACCGGATGTGGATCGATACCCATACGCATCTTGATGACCCCCAGTTCGATTCGCGGCGTGACGCGATTGTATCGCGGGCGATGCAAGCGGGAGTCGACGCGATGCTGGCCGTCGGCACCACGGCGGGTTCCAGCCAGACGTGTGTCGAGTTGGCCCGCCGTTTTCCGGCGGTTTACGCGGCGGTTGGAATCCAGCCGAATTACACGGAGCAAGCGGAGCCCGACGATTGGGAGTGCATCGTACGGTTGGCGGTTGAAGATCGCGTGGTGGCGGTGGGGGAAACCGGCCTGGATCGCCATTGGGACTACAGCTCGTGGACGGTGCAGCAGGACTACTTCGACCGCCATATTCGCTTGGCGCAGCGTCACGATCTGCCGTTGATCATTCACATGCGGGATTGTGAGGCGGAGACGGTCGCGATGTTGGAGTCAGCGTCAGGCCGCCACGGGTTGCGGGGGGTGATGCATTCGTTCACCGGTTCCGCGGCAACGGCCCGGCACTGTATCGAGTTGGGCCTGCATCTCAGTTTCGCCGGAATGCTCACGTACAAGAAGAGCGAGGCCTTGCGGGCGATTGCCTGCCAGATCCCGTCCGAGCGGCTATTGCTGGAGACGGATTGTCCTTATCTCTCACCACATCCGCATCGGGGTCGGCGTCCCAACGAACCGGCCTGGATCGTGCATACGGCCTCCTGCTTGGCCGAAGTCCGGGGGGTGGAATTGGGTACGTTAGCGGATCAGACGTCGGAAAACGCCCGCCGACTGTTCCGCATCTGACGTCGCCCGCTCCCGGGCACGATGGGTCTCGGCCCGCTCCCGCAGCAGTTCGGCTCGCGATGCGTTGCCCAATTCGTCCTCGATGGCCGCCAATTGCTCGTACCGCCGGGCCAACTGCTGGTCGACCGCCTGCTGAAAGCCTTGCGTGTCCCAGGGTCTTTCGGCCAGTTCAAACAGATCGGGGACCAGCAGGTACAGCCCGTAATCCGCCAACCGCTGCACCTCGGTCCAGAGGATTCGGGCCAATTCTTCGTTTTCTTCCGACCATTGTTGCCAAATCAGGCGTTCGCTGGACGAGTTTGCGTCGAGATAGGCACAGAGGATTTCGGCGTCTCCCCCAAAAAAACGTCGCCCGGATCGCAGCGCACGCACCAGATCCCAGCGGGGCTCCCGTGCCGAATCGGGCGACTCCAGAATTTCCCGGCGGATGAAGGACTCCAACTCATTCGTGGTCGCCACACGCACTACCGGACTGGCTTGAACCCGCAGGAGGGGAATCTGGTGGTAGGTGAACGTGCGACGCTCGAATGTGGTCGGCGAGAACTCTTCACCCTGCAGATGACCGAAAAAACGCGTGGCCACAGAGACCAATACGAAAACCCCTAGAAGAGTGGTCGCTCCAAGCATCCAGCTCGACTTTTTCGCCTTACCTCTCCTTCCAGGGGACATGCAAGACGCATTATCCTCGCGAGAAGAGTGAGGTATATCTTGGTGGGGGGGGCGGTGCATCGCAAATTCCTTTCGCCGCGGGACGTCCCCTCATTTTCGCACCAGGGTCCTGGCAGGCAACCCGCCGGGCCTTCCCCGCCAAGCGGCGAACCAGTAAGATTCCCCGTGCCCGGTTTCGTTGGAACATCACTCAACTCGGTATTTTGGCTGGGATTCGCCCGAGTCCCGGCTCGTCTTTCATGCGTATCCCAAGTCATCCGGCATCCCAATTTGCGGCGCAGGGCCGCTTTCCGCTGCGGGGGGCAGGGCTGCAAGCTCGGGAGCCGCTGCCCACGGTGTTGCGCAATGCGCGCCGGCGGCTGTGGTTGTCGAAATGGCAACCGGTTTCCGGTGTCCCGCCGCCGGGTACCCGCCGCGACCACCGCTTGCAGCGTCTGGAATCGATTCTTTTTTTGGCACGCGAACCGTTGACGACCCGCCGGCTCAGCCAATATGCTAACCTTGCCGACGGAACTGAAGCTCGGACCTTGATTCGTCGATTAAACGACTTGTACGATAGTAACGGCCAGGCGTTTCGTGTCGAGCGTGTGGCCGGTGGCTACCAGCTGCTGACCCGGCCCGCTTTTGTCGGCTGGGTGCGGCGACTGGAACATGTGCCCCCAGAAACCCGCTTGTCGGCACCGGCGCTGGAGACTCTGGCCGTCGTGGCCTACCGGCAACCGGTGGTGCGTGCGGAGGTCGAGGCGATTCGAGGTGTGAGTTGCGGCGAAATCCTGCGGCAGTTGATGGAGCGGGAATTGGTACGGATTTCCGGACGTAGTGACGATCTGGGCCGGCCCTACCTGTATGCCACCACGCGGCAGTTTTTGCGAATGTTCGGACTCGATCGGCTGGATGACTTGCCGCGAGTTCCCACCCTGCAGTCCCACGCCGAAAACGGGAATGGGATGCCGGGTGAAAAGGGGTGTTTTTGTCCACCCACTGGCGGTGAAAACCATGGTGACCAACAAAAGGAGGATTCGAGTATGCCACTTGTGACGCTGTCGGAAATGGACCATGAAACCCACCCGCAACTCCGGGACAATGACCAGCACGATGCATGCTGCCCAAGACATCAGGCCGGCTACCCGCTCGGCGATGACACGGAGCATCCCGATTTGCAGGGAGAGGCGACGGGAGAACGCGCTTTCGACGATCTGGACGCCGACGATCTGGATGACGATCTGGATGACGATCTGGATGACGATTTCGACGACGAGGAGGACGACCTCGACGAGGAGGATGACCTCGACGAGGAGGACGACCTCGACGAGGAGGATGACCTCGACGAGGAGGATGAATGGGAAGAAGTTGACGACGAGGATGACTGGGAAGACGACGAAGACGACGACGACGACTGGGAGGAGGATGATGAGGAGGAGGAGGAGGAGGACGACTGGCCGTAACTCCCACTCGCCACGTGGGGATCATCGCGCGTCAAGAAAACACGTTGCCTGACGAGAGACTTCCCCTTTCGCATTCGTGGCCGGGGTCGGTCAGATCATGGGCAGGACGCGCAGCCCCAATTCGTCCAACTGTCGCCCGTCTACCTCACCGGGCGCCTCGGTCATCAAGTCCATGGCCCGTTGCGTTTTCGGAAAGGCGATACATTCGCGAATGCTGTCTCTTCCGGAGAACAGCATCACGCAGCGGTCGATCCCCAACGCGATCCCGCCATGCGGTGGTGCGCCGTATTGCAGGGCATCCAGCAGAAATCCGAACCGCTCTTCGGCCAGTTCCGGGGGGATACCCAGTAAATCGAAGACCCGTTGCTGCAGATGGTGATCGTGGATCCGGATCGTCCCCCCCCCGGCCTCGGAGCCATTGATCACCAGATCGTAGGCCTGAGCACGTGCCCGAGCCGGCTCCGTCTCCAGCAACGGCAGATCCTGGGGACGAGGCGCTGTGAAGGGATGGTGCATGGCCACCCATCGCTCGTCCTCCTGGTCCCGCTCGAACATCGGAAACTCGACCACCCAGGAGCAGTGCAGCTGGGCCGGATCATAGCATTTCAACTCGCTGCCTAAACGTTTTCGCAATCCGGCGAGCGCCTTGCAGGTTACATCCCAGCGGTCGGCCACAAACAGGAGTAGGTCGCCAGGAGACGCCTGCATGCGTTCGGCCAGCTCGGCCAGCCAGGAATCGGGGAAGTTCTTGGCGATGGGCGACCAGAGTTTTCCCTCGGATTCGACGCGGAACCAAGCCAGCCCCCGAGCCCCGAAGTCCTGCTTGACATACTCCGTCAATTCATCGAGACGTTTTCGCGAGAACTGGGACGCCGCCCCCTGAGCATTGATCCCGCGGACATACCCCCCTGTGTCGGTTGCTTGCCGAAAGACACGGAATTCGCACACGCGGGCCAAATCGGTGCAGTCGACTAATTCCATGCCAAACCGCAGGTCCGGGGCGTCGTGACCGAATCGTGCCATCGCCTCGTCATAAGTCATCCGCGGCAGGGGCAACGCCAAGTCGATGTCCAACACTGCCTTAGCCAGCCGCGCGATCAAACCGTCGATCATGCCGATCACGTCCTCCGCATCGACAAATGACATCTCCAAATCCAACTGTGTGAACTCCGGCTGGCGGTCAGCACGCAGATCCTCGTCGCGAAAACAACGGGCGATCTGCACGTACCGGTCGTAACCGGCCACCATCAAAATCTGCTTGTACAGCTGGGGGGATTGGGGCAGGGCATAGAAGCGTCCGGGGAACACGCGACTGGCGACCAGATAATCCCGCGCACCCTCGGGCGTGCTCCGGCCCAAAAAGGGCGTCTCCACGTCCACAAACTGGCGCTCGGCAAAATAGGCCCGAATTATCTCCAACATCCGACTTCGCAGCAACAACGTCTTCTGCATCTGAGGGCGACGCAGGTCCAGGTAACGGTACTTCAGACGCAAATCCTCGTTGGGCAAGTCCGCTTGTCCGGGCGTAAAAGGAGCGGTCTTGCTCTTGTTCAGTACCTCCAACTCCTGGATCCGGACTTCGATCTCACCCGTCGGCAGCTTGGTATTGACGGTCCCCGGCGGTCGCTGCTCGACGCGACCCACCACACGGATCACGTCCTCCGAACGCAGGCGACTGGCCGCCTGGACCAATGAGTCCCCCCCCTCCGGACTGGCAACCACCTGAGTCTTGCCATAGCGGTCGCGAAGGTCTAAAAACACGGCGCCACCGTGGTCACGGGCACTGTCGACCCACCCACAAAGTTTGACCGTCTGGCTGATCTGTTCGGCTCGCAACTGGCCACAGGTATGCGTTCGCAACAAGGTCCGTCTTCCCGTAATCTGGAGTGGGGTGATTTGCGATCTGAGAAAGTGAGCATTCTACCGACCCGAGCAGTCGGCGCAAAGGTTCAGCCGGCTAATTCGCCGAGGGGGAACCACGACCCAACGTCAGACCTTGCGAGCCAGTTGCTCGAAACGGCCGAAAATCATCCGCCCCGCACTGGTCTGCAAAACGCTGGTGACGGTCAAGAACACGGCTTTGCCGACATGATCGCGAGCGTTTTCGACAACAATCATGGTGCCGTCGTCCAGATATCCCACGCCTTGGCCTACCTCTTCGCCCACCTTGACTATTTTGACCTCTACCTTTTCGCCCGGCAGAAACACCGGCTTCAAGGCATTGGCAACCTCGTTCAGGTTGACCACGGGCACATTGTGCAAGCGGGCGACTTTGTTCAAATTGAAATCCCCCGTGACAACTTTGCCCTCCAAATTCTTGGCCAGCAAAACCAGCTTCATGTCCACCGGGTGCGATGCCAGGTCGGGGTGTTCCCGGTCGTAGATCTTCAGTTCTACGTTCTCGCTGTTCCGCAAACGGTTGAGCACATCCAAACCACGACGTCCCCGCGCACGCCGCATCTTGTCCCCGCTGTCCGCGATGCTCTGCAACTCGGCCAACACAAAACGCGGCATGATCAGCGGATTGTCCAGAATGCACGTGTCGGCCAAGTCGGCAATCCGCCCATCGATCACCACGCTGGTATCCAAGACGTACGGCTTCAGGCCTTTGACCTCTTTGGAAAACTCGATGTAGGGGATAATGAAGCGGAAATCATCTTTTGTCTGCATCAACAGGCTGATACAGCTGTAGCAAACGACCATCCCCACCACCAGCAGGATTTTTTCACTGTAGGGGTTCGCCTGCAATAAGGGGGTCAGAGCCACCCCGATTACGTAGGTTAAAAACAGCCCGACCAGGGCACCGAAGTAAACCGCCGAAATGACGTCCAAACGTTTTCGCGGCACAAACACATCGATGGCCAGGACGATGGCGGCGATCGTGATCACCCCGATAAAGTCGGCCCACGGATACTCGGAACGAAATTGCTCGCCTGTGATCAGCAGAGTGGCCAGCCCGGCCGCGACCATCAAGAACACAAGACGCAGGATAATCAATGCCATAAAACAATCCCTTCGACCGGCCGTAACGCCGATTTCGCGATGAGGATTCGGGGCAGCAACGACAAATCAATTATACCTACGCCCAACGGTCGGGGTCCATACCGGGCCCGACGGGACCTCTGTGCGTGGGGGGGTAAGCAAAAAATAAAAAAAGGGGGCGGAGCGCAGAATCTGCGATCCGCCCCCCCTTGCTAGACGGCCATCAAATCTACTCCAAAACGTCGATCAACGTGCTGCAAATTGACCGATCTCGCCGTAACCTACCTCGGCAACCATCTGACCAACGTAAGCTCGGTCTCCCTGACTCAATCGGCCCATCGGGACCGTGGTCGTCGCCCCATTGTCCTTGAGCAAACGGACATAGTCCGTGGCAATCAGGATCAAGCGAGCACGCACTTCATATCGGCCCGTGTTGTCCACCCAGGTACGCATCTCGGGAGTACGCGGCTGGAACGCACCGAAAGGATCGTCGATTTCCGCGTCCTCGTCGGCATCCAGGTCGGCCGGGGGCCCAAACAAATCGTCCAAATCGTCCATTGCCGGCTCCTCGGCATCGTCCTCGTCGTCGTCCGCCGGGAACAGATCGAATAGATCGTCAAGGTCTTCTTCGTCAACAGGCTCGTCGTCAACGGGCTCGTCGTCAACGGGTTCGTCGTCAACGGGTTCGTCGTCAACGGGCTCGTCGTCAACGGGTTCTTCGTCAACGGGTTCTTCGTCAACGGGCT
>SLMF01000483.1 GCA_007133715.1 Planctomycetaceae bacterium | reverse complement strand
GGCCATGAGTTTCCTAACACAATGTATGACGGACACTCCTGTCCGTCGTGCGGGAAATGACGGACAGGAGTGTCCGTCCTACTTCTTTGGTTCCGTTAAGAAACCCGTGTCCGGGTGCTTATTTTCCCGTTTGGACGGTTCGAGCATCTCGCCGCCGACCGCCTCGTATTGCAGCACCTCGCCCATGGTTGCCTGCGTTCCCTCAATGCGCGAGGACAGCACGGCTTCCTGGGGCGTCAGGGGGGAAAGCAGCACGCCGGCATTGGGAATCGCCGTCAGCAGGCCGTCGTATCGCGCGAGCGCCGCACTCGCCGGCCCGATCAGCGGGATCAACCGCGTCCAGTCGAACGCCGTCGGGGGGAGCTTCCCCATATGGCACGGAACCGGTGCCATTACAACGTTCTCCCAACGATCCGTTCGGCATCCATCACTCGCAATTCGCCGGGAAGGGGACTAAAAATCATGCCGCGATCTCCTGGTGGGCACCAAGGTCAAGATCACCCTGGAGATCGAAGCCGCTGTTCCGAGCGGTGTCCCCGACCAGGTGGTCCGCATCGTCACCGAAAACAGCCGCACCCTGAAATTCACCACCCAGGGCTTGGAGAAGGAGTAGGCGGGGCCGCTGCCGGAACACGGTCACCACGCCGACCAACGGCGGAAACCACCAACCGATGGTAACGGAAACCGGCCAGTCGCTACGTGGTGGGTAATCGAGTAGAGTGGGAATATGCCTGTCGGGCGGGTACGACGACTCGTTACGCATCGTGTGGGTCAAAAGCGTCCGAACGCTTGGGGTCTTTATGACCTTCACGGCAACGTCTGGGAGTGGTGTTCTGACGGGTTTTCAGAAGAGCCTATCAGGAGATGGATACGCAGTGTTCGTGTCCTTCATTCTGGTGGTCGAGGAGGACACTCGAAGTGTTTCGGATGGTCCTGACATCGTCTTTCACTGCGGGGCGTTGCGTGACGGAGCCCGCCAGCGCAGGGTTGAACATTTCGGCGGCGCGGGCGAAACGGATTTGAATTTCCTTTTGAATCTCGCGGAAATCACCGGGATTACGGGTGGGGCGAGTCTCGCAGCGGGCTTGACGGGTACGCCACTCACGAGGAGGTCGGTTTCCGGACAATCGACACCAGGATCGCGGCTGCGAGACAGGCGACTCCTGCGACAAGAAAGGCCGGCCGGTAGTTCCCCGCTTCGAAAAAACTTTCCCTGATGTCGCCCTCGACAACTTCATAGTACGGGATACTATCCATGACCTGCATCAGTCGGGCGGCAAGATAGGGGCCGAACAAACCGCCTGCCCCATACGCGGTGAACATCCAGCCGTAATTCACGCCAAGATGCTTTGTGCCGAAAAAGTCGGCCGTAACCGCGGGATAGATCGCCAGGTACCCGCCAAAACAGAGACCGATCAAGCAGATGCCGATGAGGAAGAGGGGATAGGTCCGCATGTAATCGAGCAGCAGCATGGCGATTCCGCAGAGCAAAAACATGATCATTAGAGTCGTTTTGCGGCCGATGTTGTCGGAGATTTTTCCCCACAGGATTCGGCCCGCGGCATTGAAGATTGCCAGGATGGAAACGGCCAGGGCGCCGAGCGTCATCACCCGTTCCACGCTAGCGGCCGCGATCGGGTTCTGCAGGGCCGACATCTGGTAGGACTCCCAGATCGGGGACGCTTTCATGATGACCTGCAAGCCGGCCGTGCAACCGGCAAAATACGTGAGCCAGAGGATCCAAAACACCGGTGTGCAGAGCATTTCCCGCGGTCCGAAGTCGACTTTTTGCGTGACACCGGGAGCAGGTTGGGGCGGCGACCATTCCGGCGGGATGAATCCGGGCGGCGGATTGCGCAACAATTGCGCGCCGGCGACCACGGCAATCAGGAAGATCACGCCGAGGGTGAAGAACGTATGAAACACTCCCAGCTGCGGCAATTGGAACAGCGATACGCCGAACAGGCTGTACGGCGTCCCCGAGACCAGTCCGCGGGCCAGTGGGGCAAAGAAGAATGCGCCGGCGCCAAAACCGGCTACCGCCAAGCCGGTAATCAAGCCTCGCTTGTCTGGAAACCATTTGACGCACGTGGCGATGGGACAAACATAGGCCGCACCGATACCGACACCGCCGAGAATCGAAAACGTAAAAATCAACCAGGCTAAAGCCGCGCCGGGCTGAAAAGCGGAGGTCAGCCCGGCAAGCATCAAGCCGGTTCCCAGGATGATTCCACCGGCCGTTGCGACCTGCCGGGGACCGAATTTATCCTGAATCCGCCCCGCCAGAATCACGGCCAACGCAAAGCTGGCCAGAACGATTTGCGCCGGCAGCGTGACCATGGTTTCCGACCAGGAAGGAAATGAGGCGCGGAGCGAGGTTTGGAACACGCTCCAAATATAGACTGCGCCGAGACTGACTTGAATCACCAAGGCCCCGACCACGACCCACCAGCGGTTGAAGGTTTTGGTTACAGCGGTTTCGCTCATGAAGACGATCTCCGAATGATTGCGCAAAAATTGGGGGTGGGAACGAGTTGATACGTACGCAGACAGGTCTTGGCGAGCCGCCCACAGGATGATGTCCGGCGAGGCGATCGGACCGATCTCGTTGCGCAGCTGGCCGACCAGTTCCTTTTTTCACAGCGTCCGTGGATTCGAAACCGGCCTGCAGGTGAAGTAGGCCTAAAGGTCCTGTCCCTTGATGCCGTGCGGACAGCCGAGGTCCGCCGGGTGCGAGACCAGGGTGCTGGCGACTTCCGCGTGCCCAGACAGTGACCCGGGATGTTGTTCACGTCGTCGACGCGACCCAGCAGCCAGTAGTCGCCAACCGCGTACTGACAGGAGAATTTTGAACGCCGTCCGCCACAATTGCAACCCTGTTGGCGCGTTACTGGCCCGATTTTTGCCATTTT
This sequence comes from Planctomycetaceae bacterium, assembly GCA_007133715.1. GTDB lineage: Bacteria > Planctomycetota > Planctomycetia > Pirellulales > Pirellulaceae > SLMF01. The sequence goes on along the minus strand of SLMF01000483.1, from coordinate 2,058 downwards.
TTCCGCCTTACAAGGTCCGTTAGCCACCTTTGTGGGGGCGCGAAGGCGATCTGCGTGGTCGTAGCTTCCGTCGCGCCGGTAATCTATGGGCGGGCGGGTAGCGAATAATTCGGGGCTTGGGATGTGCTACAAAGTCGATTTTCGCGCTAATCTACACCCTGCTACTGGGGTTTCTCGCGACATGGCGGCGTGGGATGCTTGCATCTGTCGGGCGGTCTGGTAGGATAAAGTCTGAGGTTCGGCCGAGTTGTCCGAACCAAAACTTGTTCAAAGCGTGGAGCGTCGCGTCCCGAATTCAGGGAGGCGTGGGCACTTCGCGAGGGCAAAAGCGATTTTTCAGTGGCCGAAGTCACGGGTGCTTCGACCGGTGATTCACTCTTCTCGCAGAAAACGGTTTTGCTGATGAATTGGTTGCAATGGCTCCTTCAGTTCTTGTGGGGGTGTACTCGGGCGAGTCGGCTCGAGCTGCAGCTTGTTCCGGTCCCTGCCGCGCCCCATTCGGCCGGTAGAATCGGCATCCAGCATGTCCCTAATAAGTGTGGGAGGGGATGGGGAGGATCGCCGTGGTCTGTGCCGATTCGGCAGCATGCGAACACGAATCAACGTTGTGAAATCCGTCGGTGGTTAAAATTCGGAAAATCGGGGCCCCAAAAGCTCGGGGTAATGAACTGTTTCGAGCTGGATAACGGTCTACGAGCAACGGTACCCGGCGGTTCGAGTCGTGCGCGCATCCACTGAAGATCCTTAGTTCCCGCTGGCGTCACCCTCTTCTGCGGCTCGGGACGCTCCTTCGGAATATGAGGGAGTGGATCTTGTTTACCAACTTTGTCACCGGTTTGGTCTCGGCCGGTCTTGCTGCGTTTCTGACCTGGGTGCTGATTCGCCGGTTTGATCAGCTGCGCAAGAAGGATGCAGAAACCGAGGCTCAGCGGATCCTGGATCGGGCGCGCCAGGATGCGGCGACCGTCTCGAAAGAAGCGGAACTCGAACGTAAGGAACGTGCCCTGCAACAGAAGGCTGCGGCGGAGGAGCAGGCGGAGAAGCTGCGGGCCGAGATTCGCGAACGGGAACGGGTACTGGATAAACGCGAGGAAACCCTGGCCCAGCAGATGGCGGACCTGCAGAAGCAAGAACGGAGTGTGGAGAGCACCCAACGGCGGTTGTCTGCCAAACTGGAGGAATATCAGAAGCGCAGCCAGCGGCTGGATGCCGTGCTCGAACAGCAGCAGAAACAGCTGCACTCGATCAGCGGGCTGTCTCGCGAGGAGGCCATCGAACGCTTGCTGGCGCAGCTGGACAAGCAACTGGTGCAGGAGACGGGCACCTTGATCCTGCGGCATCAGAAGCAGCTGCAGGAGCGGTGCGAGAAGCAGGCGCGGGAGATGCTGCTGACGGCGATGCAGCGTTTTGCGGCTGCCCAGACGTCGGAGTCCACCACCAGCACGGTGGATATCCCCAACGATGACATGAAGGGGCGGATCATCGGACGCGAGGGTCGCAATATCCGGGCGTTTGAAAAACGTACGGGCATGGACGTGATTATCGACGACACGCCCGGCGTGGTGATCGTCAGCGGTTTCGATCCCGTGCGTCGCGAAATCGCTCGCCAATCGCTCGAGAAACTGATCCTGGACGGGCGGATTCATCCTTCGCGAATCGAGGAGATTACGACGGAAACCGAGAAGGAGATCGAATCGTTCGTTCTGCAAAAAGGGGAAGAGGCGACTCAAGAAGTCAATGTACTCGGGCTGCCGGAACGGATCGTGTACATGTTGGGACGCCTGCACTTCCGGACCAGCTACAGCCAGAACGTGCTCCGCCACAGTGTCGAGGTGGCGTTTCTGGCCGGAATGCTGGCCGAGATGATCGGTCTGGATGGCGATTTGGCGAGACGCTGCGGCCTGCTGCACGACATCGGCAAGGCGGCGGATCATGAGCTGGAGGGCGGGCACCCCAAGATCGGGGCCGACCTGCTCAAACGGCATGGGCAGCCGGAAGAGGTGGTGCATGCCGCTTTGGGACACCACGATGAGATCGTCTCGACGCATCCCTACACCG
>SLMF01000405.1 GCA_007133715.1 Planctomycetaceae bacterium | reverse complement strand
GCCAGGAGTTTCCTAACACAATGTAGGACGGACACTCCTGTCCGTCGTGCGGAAAATGACGGACAGGAGTGTCCGTCCTACTTCTTTGGTTCCGTTAAGAAACCCGTGTCCGGGTGCTTAGCGGTCCGAAGGTTTGCGATTGGCTCCCAGGTGAGGGGGCGGATCGCGCGTGACAGGCGCTGGGCCGTTGACCTCTGGCGGGCTCCGCGATCGGGGGGACGGGTGAAATGTGGAATTGGTGTAAACAGCGCCCCAAGACCGTAGCGGTCGTGCTGGTCTCGCTGCTGCTGCTCGTGGCGGCGGGCGGGGTCGCGGGTTGGATCTATCGGCGCGAACGACTGAAACGGCTGTTGTGGGCCGCCGCGGCCGAAGCCGAAGCGGCTCAGGACTGGGCATCCGTCGAATTGGCCTTGCGCCGCTATGAAATGCTGCAAGGCGCGACTGCCGAGTCCAGCGAGCGGATCGGGCAAGCCATCGAAAACGGGGCGACCACCACACGCGACCGACGCCGGGCGATGCCGTTCTACGCTCGGGCGATCAGTCAAGACCTGGAGAACCACCAGGTACGCTTGCGATTGGCCGATCTCCGGCTGGACGAGCAGCCTTTGGAAGCGATCCAAGCGGCCGAACGGGTGATGAAACACGAACCCGAGAACCCCGACGCGTTGCGAATCAAGGCGGTGGGACTGGCGCGGCTAACACCCCCCGTTCAGGCCGACTCCGTCCGCTTGAAGGAGGCTTATCAGGCCCTGCTTCGGGCGGTCGAATCCCAGTCGGATCATCTGACGCTGGTGGCGGAAACTGCCGAGTTCGTGCGCGCGAACCGGGACGCGTTGTCCTCCGCCCTGGGGCGATCTCAAACCGATTTGCTCGACGAAGTCGACAGCATGCTGGAGGAATTGGTTGCGTCGGCGGAAGACGAGACGGAGGCGCGTTTGACGCGCGTCTTGTACCGGCGACGGCGGGTTGCCGCGGACGCGGACGATCCGCTGATCGGGGAAGATCTCGAGCGGTTGGTCGAGTTGCGGCCGGCCAGCAACTTGATCCGGCTGCTGGCGGCGGGCTGGTCTGTTCGGCGGGCATTTCCCTCGTGGTCTCCCCAGGAAACCGGGGGCGCGAGCGAACCGATCGTCGACCCGTCGGCTTTGGATGAAGCCAAGCTGCATCTGGGGGCCGCGATGGACAATCGGGGCGAGGACCCCGTACCCTACTGGTCGATGGCCCAGCTGTATTGGTGGACCGGGGAGCGAGAAGCCGCGGTGGCCGCATTGGAGCAGGGGCGTCAAGCGGCGGGAGAAGACAATCCGATCCTGAATCTGCGGTTGGCCGAATTGCAATTGGCCGAGGGCCGCTGGAGCGATGCCCAAAAGACGCTGCAAACGCTGGAACAAATTGTGGACGCAGCGGCGGAGGTGCCGGAGGAACCGCGAGCGACGAGCCATAGGGAGCGGCGTTTGCAGGAAGAGGCCGAGTTTTCCGTGGCCGACCTGCGCCCGCTGGTCGATTTGTTGTGGGTGCAATGGTGGCTGGCTCCGACGAATCCTGCCGGGGATCCGCGGCGCGCCGTACCGTTGCTCGACCGTTACGCCGAGGATGTCTTGCGACCGGGCTTACGTGCTTTGTCGCTATACTTTCGAGGGGTTGCGTTTTCCTCTATGGGGAAGTGGGAGGAAGCGTTGGCCGCCTTTACGCAGTCTGCGAGAACTGCCGAGCGTACGCTGTTACCTCGTTTGGCTGCCGCTCATTCCTTGTATCGGCTGGGACGTTTTCGCGACGCTTACCAGCAGTACCGTTTGGCCTTGGAATTGATGGGTCAGCAGCAGAACCCGCCACTGGACGAAGGGGCGATTTGGATCGAGGCCGCCCGAGCGGCGCTCGGCGAGCAAGCTCAGCGGCCTTCGATTCAGCGTGATTGGCGGGCGTTGGAAGAGGTCGTGGACCGGCTGAGACAGTTGTTGCCCGAGTCCCCGATCCCGCTGTTTTTCGAGGCGGATGCGGGGCGACTGAGCAGCGACCCGCAGGCGCGCCCTCGCGCCGAAGCACTCCTCGAAGAAGCGGAGCCCCGCTTTGCTACCGATCCCGATTTCTGGGCCCTGATGGCGAGTTATCGGATCCGAACGAGCCAATGGGCCACGGCAGAGAAGGCCCTCGAAAACTGGGAATCGCTGACCGAGGAGCGCGCGGTGGGACTCCGGGCAGAATTGGCACGTGCCCGTGGCGATATCGAGCAGGCCGATCAGATGCTGGAGGAGAGCGCCGCATCGCTGGCCGTGTACCAGCAACGCCAGCTGTTGACCCAACGTGTTCAATTGGCGCTGAATCACAATCGTGCCGAGCACGCGCGCGACCTGTTGAAGGGGTGGCTGGAAGAGCACCCGGACGATGCGTTATCCCACTTTCAATTGGCTCAGATTGCCTGGGGTGAGGCGGATCTCGAAACGCTCGAGCAAGCCGAGCAGAGGTTGCGGGCGCTGGAAGGAGCCGCCGGTCGGCAGACGCGGAGCGTTCGGTTGCAGCGTCTGCTGCTGACCGCACGCGAAGCCGCCGCGCAGGAGGAATTGAACGAACTCAGCAAGAGTTTGGTGGATGATTACCCTCAGGACAGGCAGGTTCGTGTCCTGCAGGGCCTGGTTGCCGAAGCGCTGAATCGGCCTGAGGACGCGGTGCAGGCATACCGGCGTGCGGTGGAATCCGGGGAGCAGTCTCCTGCGATTCGCTTGCGTTTGGCGGAACTGCTGCACGAGCAGGGTCGCCACAACGACGCACTGGCCTTGTGTCTGAGTGTTCCGATCGAGGAGGGGAGTATGCGTCCGGCCATTCTCGCGGCTACGGTGTTGGCATCGGCGATGGGCCGTCAAGCGTCCCCGTCGGTGAGATATCAGTTTTTGGAGGAAGCGGAGCGGATATTTCAGGTATTGTTGCAGGGCCCGCCGACGGAGGAGTTGCCGCTGCTGCTGCTGAATCTTGCCGTGTTACGCGAGCGTCAGGGGCGTCCGGAGGAGGCGATCGCGCTGACCCGCCGGGGCTTGGAACTGCGTCCCCAAGCGGTCGAGTTGAAGAACAATCTGGCTTGGTTTCTGGCCGTTTACGGGAACGAACCGGCAGAAGCGCGCACGTGGATCGAGCGAGCCCTCGAGGCGGCGGGGCCCTTGCCGCCGCTGTTGGACACCCAAGGTGTGGTCTTGTTGAAGGCAGGCGAGGCAGAAGAAGCGGTGCGGGTACTGGAAGAATCGGTCAAGGCAGACGGAAGTGCGTCACCCCAATGGTTGCATCTGGCGGAAGCTTACCATTCGGTGGGACGTCCGAACGACGCGCGACGTGCCCTCGAGGAGGCGGAGGAACGCGGGTTGGAGCGATTGTCGCCCCGAGATCAACAGGCCTACAGCAGGTTGAAGCTGCAATTATGAGCCGTGAGCCGATGCGAATTATCGATTGGGTAGCGATCTTCGTGCTGGCCCTGACAGCGGTGGGGGTTTACGCGGAATGTTATCTTCACGGTGTTGATTCCAGCACCATGAGCTTGGGGGTGGCGGCTCTGGTCTTGTTCCTGTTCCTGGCGGCTCCCTGGCAGTTTCAACCCACAATCGCCCCCGCCAATCGAGCCGTTCTGGCCCTGCTGATTATCGCGCTGCTGGTCGCCGTGATTTCCGAGTTGATTTTGGCTTATTCGCTGGCCTGGACCGCGTTGCTGTGGCTGTGGGCTGGCTGCCGGTTGACGGACGCATCCCGAGCGCGGGTTGCCCGCCTGTTGTTGTTGGCCCTGTTCATTTTTCCCTGGATCGATGTCGATCTGAGGGCGGTTGGCTGGGGGATGCGTCTGACCGGAGCCATGGTTTCGGAGCGGGCTTTCGAATGGATGGGGTACCCCACCACGCGGGAGGGGACGTTGCTGCTGGTAGCGGGCAATCCGGTCGAAGTCAACGAGGAGTGCGATGGCGGCCAGACCCTGCACGCCATGTTGGTGGTGGGCTTGGCAGCCGCTTCCGTGTATTTGGGGCCGACACGTTCGATGGCCCCTTGGATCCCCGTACTGGTTGGTTTCGCTTGGCTGGCGAACACGTTGCGGATGATCTTGATCGGTTGGGCCGCGGCCCGATTTCCAGGTGCCGTCTTCTTCGATTGGATCCATGATGTGGGTGGCTGGTTCGTAATTGCCCTGATGATGGGTTTGTGCGTAGCTTGTTTTGCTGGCTGGAATCGTTTTCGTCAAGCATGTCCCACGCGTCGCGAGCAAGGATCGGATTCCCCTCTTTCGTGGATTGCTTGGCAGCGTGTTCGCGATCTTCTCTCGACGCACTGGGGGCCTCTACGAAGCAGTCGCGGGAACATGACCGTCGCCAGCTTGTTGGTGGGAGCCGCCACGTTGGGGACCCTGTGGCGGATGGTGCCGCTGCCGGACGCCGAAGAGCGTTTGCAGGAGTTCATCCGGATGAGCCAGGCGGCAGGCGGCCAAGAGATTGGGTTTAACGACCAAGAACGCCGCGTTTTGGGGGCTGCGCGGGCCGTCAAGCGTTCTCTTCGCTTGGATCACGAAGAGTTTGTGGTGACCCTGATTGATGGGACACACAACCGGCGTGCGGTTCACGACCCCCTGTATTGCTGGACGGTGCTCCAGTCGACGGAGATCCCCGTGCCGGATGGAAATCTGCGAGTGTTGCGGGTGGTGGAGGAGGGCTTCGAGCGGGATGTGATGTTCTGGTATAGTGATGGTGTGGGCCGACACGCGTCACCGGTACGATATTTGCTACAAGCGAGTTGGCGACGGGCCACCTGGGGCCGATTGGGAGAGGAGCCTGTCCTCATTCTGGTCGAACCGCGTCGTTCGGAACGTGTCAATTGGTTTCGTTTTTTGGATAGTTTCCCTTGGATTTTGGAACTTTGATGTCAGGAGTCCCTGACAAGCGGTGAATGAAGCTTGTCGGAGCCGCCGTTTTTGCAACAGGAAAGGCGTATGCCACGATGAATACGCATGC
>SLMF01000503.1 GCA_007133715.1 Planctomycetaceae bacterium | reverse complement strand
GGTTGGATTGCTCCGCACGCCGCAATTCGGCCCGCGACACCTCGACCGACTTGCGAGCGTACCGCAGATCGACATCGTTGGCCGCGTTGGCCCGCGCAATTTCCGCCTCACTTTCCGCCTGTTCCTTCTCCAACCGCGCCTCGGTATCGTCGATCAAGGCCAGCAGCTCGGCTTCCGAAACCAGTTGTCCTTCGCGGACATGCACGGCGGCCAGCAAACCGGCTTCCCGGGCCGGCACATCCACTTGCTGCACCAGCCGCAGGAGCATGGCCGAAGGCTCGTCCGCCCGCATCGGCGGGCTCGTCACCACACCGATCGCCAGCCACAGCAGTAACCGCCATTTCATTCCGCCGTTCATCAGCACTCCTCTAAAACAGCAGCCAGCGTCGGAGGGCGTCCCACAGATCGTGGAACCAGACATAGCCCAAAGCGCGGCGTCCGCAGTGAATCTTGGCCGTGACCGTGGCCCCGGGCACCCGTTGAGGCAGTTGCTCCCGGACGAGAGCCACGGTGGCCAGCACGAACGGCCCCTCGCGTTCGTCCCATTCGGTCCTCAAGCCGACTTCGGCCAAACGGCCGTGATGCGTGCGGGCCGGGTCACTGGCCAACCGAAAGGCAACCGGCAGCTGGGAGCCCCCCCGCTGTTGGGCGGCCAGCACATGGGCCACCCGCCGATCGGGAATCCGCAACTCCAACTGCCACGGGCCGTCCAAATCGCCGATGCTCAACAGCACCTGCCCGCGGGACACCGGGCGAGCTTCCAGCAACGGGCCGGGATCCCACGTCAGCACCTCGCCCGCTAACGGGCTGCGCACGACCAACTCCGCTTGCTGCCGCTCGAGAATCGCCTGCTGCGATTCCAAACTGGCAATCTGTTCCCGCAATTCTTCCCGTTCGGCGGTCAGCACGCGAGCCCGCTGCCGCTGATCGGCCGTCTCCCGCAGGTTCCGCATCCGCTCGGCTTCGACTGCCGAGAACCGCGCCCGCGCCGTTTCCAACTCGCCCCACACCTGGCGGGCCTGCAGTTCCCATTCCACGCACCGCAATTCGGCCAGCACTTCGTCCGCCGAGACGGCTTGGCGATGCCCCACGTACAATTCGCGGACCACGCCCTCCACCGGTGCAAACACATCTCGCATCCGCACCGGTTGCAGTTCGCCCCGGGCCTCGACACGAAACTCGGCCGGGATCAGGGCCAGAGCCAAGGCGGCCAGCAGCACCGCCGCCACCGCCCCGACCACCAACCCGCCGCGCGAGCGACCCCATCCCGTACGCCGTCCGAACCCCCGCAACAGCCAGAAAAACGGCACCCGATCCAACTCGACCGCGTGGTCCAGAGCCAGGGCACAATGGCTGCGAACGGCCGCCAGCTTCCATCGTAACGGGGAGTCCAACAGGCCCTCGAAACGTTCGACCACCAACGCCCCCACCGGCTCGGCAGCGCCCGCTGACGCTCCGGCCGCATCGGCCGACAACGGCAGCACCACCACGACTTTTGCGTGCGAGGCGTCCAAATGAGCCTGCAGGCGGTGTTCCACTTGAGGCGCCAAATCGGCCACCGGGCCCGCATGCCACAGCGGCTCGCCCGTGGCAGCCACCTGCTCCACCAGCCCCTCCAGGTGGCGAACCGCGTCCGCTCGCCGATCAGGCGTCACCACGCCGCTGACCGCCACCACCCGATAACGTTTTCCGCGGCCGACCAGCACACTGACCCGATCACACGCGGTCAGCTGCCGCAGTTCATTGGCCAGGGTATACGCGGTTGGCTCCAGTTCCAAACTCTGATGGACTTGCTGGCAGAATCGTTGGATGCGTTGCAGGTCAGCGGTCCACAAGCGGTAATCGCGCAGCTGGCGGTTGCGATGGAAATCGGCGACCAGTTCGCCCGCCACCTGAAGGAAATCGAGGTAAGCCCGTTGCGCCTGGGGGCTGGCTTCGGGCGGACCGAGGATTTCCAGCACGCCCGCGGCTTCGTGGCCGATCGACCAGGGGCTGAGCAGGAGGAGGAAGGGCGAGCGATTGGGCGCACCGCCGCGTAGGGCAGTTCCTCCGGGTGGTATTGCCTGGCCCTGCCCCTGGTCGAGAATTGCCGCCACGCGTGCGGAGCAGGGAGGATCCGCGGTATTCGAGTGCTCGGCTGGCGGTCCGATGCGGGCGACGATCTCGGGGGGCCGGTCCCCGCTTCGCACCCACAGGGCCCCCCCCGCCACTCCCAAACCGTGAACGACCCGTTGGAGACACGCGACGTGAAAATCGGCGGCCGTGGCGGGCGACTTCGACAGCTCTGCCAGATCCTCCAGCAAGCGATCGAGTTCTCGCCAGACGTTTTCGCCGGCTTCGGTGGTTGAGGAGGGAAAGACGCGATTCATCGCCGCATTATACGGGCTGGCGGCGGATTTGTCGGCGCATTTTTCAAGCTTCCCCTGCGGGGGTGCCGGAGGAACACGGCAGTTTTTTTGCAATACCCCTTCCCACGGCGGCCGCTGGCACGTAAACTGACTCGTTTTCGTCAGCTCAGCTTTCCAGATAGGCAGGATCATGCCGAAGCAAAAGACGCACAAGGGCACGAAGAAGCGCTTCCGCCTGACCGCCAAAGGTCGCGCCAAGCACCGCCAAGCCGGGACGAGCCATCTGCAGTCGCGGATGTCGACCAAGCGGAAGCGCAATCTGCGTGGCACCACCACGGTCGACAAGTGCATGGAGAAGAGCATTCAGGCGGTGTTGGGCGATTACAGTTACTGACGCCTCGTGCCGCCCACCTCAACGCGCGGCGGGCAGGGAACACCCGTACCGGGAGGACGGGGGCCTGGTCGCGTTTAGAAAGTAGAAATCAGCGATGAGAACCACCAACGGTGTAGCCCGACACCACGCGAAAAAGCGTTTGTTCAAGCGGGCCAAAGGGTATCGTGGCGGCCGCAGCAAGCTGCTGCGGACGGTCAAGGAAACGTTGATCCGTGCGGGCGCGTATGCCTACCGGGATCGGCGGGTACGGAAACGCGACTTTCGCAAGCTCTGGATCACTCGCATCAACGCCGCCGTACGCGAGCGGGGCCTGCGTTACAGCGAGTTCATTTGCGGTTTGAAGCAGGCCGGGATCGAATTGGACCGGCGGGCGCTGTCCGAACTCGCGGTCGCCGACCCGCCTGCCTTCGATCAGATCGTCGATCAAGTCAAAGCATCGCTGGCGGCTTGAGTCATGGCATTGGCCGAATTCCTTCAGCAACTGGACGATCTGGCGGTAGCGGCCGAGCAAGCCTTTGCCGCCGCCCGGGATCCCGAGGCTTTGGAAGCTGCGCGGGTCGAGTTTCTGGGCGCTAAACAGGGCCGCTTGAAAGCCGTGCAGAAGCAACTGGGTCGCGTGCCCAAGGAAGACAAGCGGGCGGCCGGGATGCGTTTCAATCAGGTCAAGGGGGCCGTCGAAACGATCTTCCAAGACCGAGCGCACCAGCTGAAAACGCAAGGGCCGGGCAAGTCGGCCGGACCCCGATTCGATCCGACCCTGCCCGGAACCCCGCTCGTGTTGGGACGCCTGCACCCCATCACGCAGACGATCGAAGAACTGAAGGACATCATGGGACGCCTGGGGTTCTCGGTCGCCGATGGTCCGGAAATCGAAGACGAGCGGCACAATTTCGAGGCGCTCAACATCCCCCGCGAGCATCCGGCCCGCGATCCGCTGGATAATTTCTATCTGAACGGCGGGGCCGGCTTCCCCCCCCTGCTGCTGCGCAGTCAAACTAGCACGGTGCAGATCCGCGTGATGGAAAACACCCCTCCCCCGGTGCGAATCATCTCGCTGGGCCGCGTCTATCGCCCCGATACGGCCGATGCCACGCACTACCCCATGTTCCACCAGATGGAGGGGCTCCTGGTCGATCGGGCGGTGACCATGGCGGACTTGAAAAGCGTGCTGCGCTTGTTCGCCGCCAGTTATTTGGGCGGCGACGTCCACATCCGCTTTCGACCCTCGTTCTTCCCGTTCACCGAGCCCAGCGTCGAGGTCGATTTCCACTGGAACGACCAGTGGATCGAATTCGGCGGCGCCGGGATGGTCGATCCGAACGTGCTCCGCGACGTGGGCTACGATCCCGAGCACGTGGTCGGTTTTGCGTTCGGCCTGGGCGTCGAACGCCTCTGCATGCGGCGACACGGGGTCACGGATATTCGGGAATTCTACAAAAACGACGTCCGCTTTCTGCACCAATTCTAAATATGATCGTCTCCTGGAACTGGCTGAAGGATTACGTGGACCTGACGATGCCGCAGGCCCAATTGGTCGAGCGGTTGTCGATGGCCGGACTGAACCACGAAGGCACGACCGCAGTCGAACAGGACTGGGCCATCGATCTGGAGGTCACCAGCAATCGGCCCGATTGCCTGGGCCACATCGGGGTGGCCCGCGAGATCGCGGTGCTGTGGGAACAAGCGTTGCGGAGCCCGGCCGTCGATTTGACGGCGACCGGTCCGGCGATCGAGGAATTGACGGAGGTCACGATCGAATGCCCGCAACGCTGTCCCCGCTACACGGCGCGCGTGCTCCGCGGGGTGTCGGTCGGCCCCAGTCCCGCTTGGCTGGTCGAGCGACTGCACACGTTGGGCATTGCGTCGATCAATAATGTCGTGGATGTCACGAACTATGTGATGATGGAATGCGGTCAACCGCTACACGCTTTTGATTTCGCCAAACTGGCCGGTCCGCGGATTGTTGTGCGGGCAGCGCTGCCGGGCGAACGGTTCTTCGCGATCAACCATCAACATTACGACCTGCAGCCCGGCATGTGCGTCATTGCCGACGCCCAGCAGGCAGTAGCTTTGGGGGGCGTAATGGGCGGTGCGGACACCGAAGTATCCCCGTCGACGACCGAATTGCTGATCGAAGCGGCCGATTTCGCCCCCTTGTCGATTCGAACCACCGCCCGAACGCTGGCTCTGCACAGCCCTTCGTCTTACCGCTTTGAACGCGGCGTGGATCC
>SLMF01000435.1 GCA_007133715.1 Planctomycetaceae bacterium | reverse complement strand
TCGATCTCCGGTGCCCCTCGCCCCCACCCCGACTCGGCATCTATTGCCACAGCGGCTGAAGGTCCTTGGGCATGTTGCTTTTCACATCCTCGATTTCACCCGCCGTCACGTGATTCTGGAGCACCTTGAAGACCGCCCGCGTCACCTCCTCCGGATCGCCGTCGACACCGGTGACCAGGTTCTCGCTAACCCGATTGAGGAAGGACGGCAAGTCGCGTTCGCCGGTGGGCGTCTTGCTCGGATTCCAACCCTCGTAGTAGAAGCCGCGGATCAGCAGGGGCAACTGGGCGCCAAGGTCCGTGGCCTCCTCCACCGTCATTCGATCGCGCAGTGCGATCAGCACCGCCCGGAGCATCCGGTACAATTGCCGCGGGTCATCTCGATGCAGTTCGTCGTTCAGTTCCTTCAACCATTGCATGGTGACTTGCAGCGTATTCTGGAATGCGGAAATCTCGGTCCAGTTCATGAAATCCTCCGGTGGAACGTCGTGGTTTGTCCGTGATCGAGGCGTGGATGGGAATACATCCGGTCCGGCCCGCGCCGGCCGGTAGCTCGCTTCAACTTGACCTGTGTGCAACTCCTGCGCCGTTTTTTCCCCCTCTCTCCGCGTCTTGGCATCGAAGGCGGCGGCCCACGTTCCGTGGACCGATTGGAGTGCCCCTCCGGCATGCGATTTGCACGCGTCCATGGTCTCCGGCGGTGCCGATTCTCCACTCTCGTGGGATCATGGAACGACTGACTCCGCGGGCGCGGCCTGCAGCGAGAAACGGGAGGGTCGGTCAGTTTTGATTGCAAAGGAGTTCTGACCATGTCCCCGTGTGAACATTGCGGCAACGAGTACGACAAGGCGTTCGAGATCACCGTGAGCGGAAAGACGCACACGTTCGACTGCTTCGAGTGCGCCATCGCCGCCTTGGCCCCCGAATGCGAAAAGTGCGGCGTGAAGATCATCGGTCACGGGCTGGAGGCCGGCGGGCGATTTTTCTGCTGTCACAACTGCGCCGAGGCCGCCGGCGTCAGCGGGCTGCAGGACCGGGTCTAAGGCCCGAGGGATCCCATGACGGTCTTGTTTCTCTGCGGCGACGTCATGACCGGCCGGAGCATCGGTCAGATCCTCGCTCGGCCGGTCGAACCGACCTTGCACGAGCCCTACGTCAAAGATGCGCGGCGGTACGTCGAATTGGCCGAGTGGAAGCACGGTCCCTTCGAGTATCCTGTCCCGGACGGTTCTATCTGGGGGGTCGCGCTGGAGGTCCTCGACCACCTCCGCCCCGCCGCACGCATCGTCAATCTGGAAACGTCGGTGACCGGCAGCGACACGTTCTTGAAAGCAAGGGGATTCACGATCGCATTCGATAAATCGACGCATTGATCGCAGAACGCGTCTGCCGGTCGGCGTTTGCGGGGCGGGTGGCGGCAAGTTGACGGAGCCCTGCGGCCAATTGCTGCCCACGGCCGGACTCGCTCGGGCGGGAAGCAGGAAAGCCGACTTTTCCGCACGGAACTCGCAATGGCACGACAATTGCTACCTCGTGACAGGTAGCCGTCACAGGTACTTTGAACCCTGAACCCGTTATTCCTGACGAAACGAAAGGAGCATGCGATGTGGCGAATGACCCTTGTATTCTTGTTGGCCGTAGCCCTGGGGGTTGTTGGTATGGGCTGTCCGCGCGAAGATCCCATGGCTCCGCCGAGGGAGGCGCCGCCTGAGGCGGTGCCCCCAGTGGAGGATCCGCTCGACCCGCTTCCGACGGAAGAACCGGAGGAGCCCGAGGAACCCGAGGAGCCGGAAGATTAGGACGCGGCCGGCCCAAGTCGATCCCCACCCTGCAGAAGATCGATCCCTACCATGCGAAAGTTCGTTATCGGCCTGGTGCTGATTGTGGCCCAGGCCGAAAGGGCACTTAGCGCCGCGTCAAAATAACTTGACGAATTTTATTTCTTGTGAAACACTCAGACGATTACACTTAGACGAACAGTCGGGGGATTGAAGGATGACTAAGAGGGACGAGTAAGTGTAGGGGGACTAAGAGGCCCTAACAAAACGGGGCTGGGAGACCTACGGTCGGCGGTTTCGGCGGGGTCAGAGACCCGCGCCGAGCAGTTTTGTTAGGGCCTTTAAGTGTAGGGGGACTGAGTGTAGAGGGACTAAGTGTAGGGGGACTGGGCTACATTATCACTCCAGCCGCACGAAGAAATCGTCAACTTATTTTGACGCGCCGCCGAGGCCACGGTAGGCCGGGCCCAGGCAGAGCATGCGGTGAGTCAGGCCAGGCTGGACGTCGGCGAAGAATCGCTCGAAGTGCTGCGTCAGGAGGTTCCGCTGCAAATCGAGACGGCCGGTGCCGAGTTGGAACGCGCCCGTGCCGAATACGCCACCGCGGAGGCCGACGAGCAGAAGATTCGCCGCGACAGCGAGCGGCCGATGGCTTATCCGAAGGGCGGATGCAAGCTTGCGGGCGAACCGCAAACCGAGGCCCAGTTGGAGGCGATTCGCCGTGGCGTGGCCCGCGGCCAGCCCTACGGAGGCGAGCAGTGGGTCGGCCGACCGGCGAAACAACTCGGACTGGAATCAACATTGCGAGCACCCCACCGGCCGAGAAAGGGGCAGCCGAACCAATGATTCCCCAAATAAGCGAGCCTGTCCCCCTTCTTCCGTTCGCGCCGTTGTAATCCGCGGCTTCGCCTCGGAAACCCTTCGTACCGAGGGACGATCATGCGCGCCAATAGCGCGCATGTGACAGGGTAAGAATCTAATCTCCGCCAGCCGGCGGGCTTTCCGTAAAGCTGGCGAACATTTGGGGATATCGGAGCACGGTTGCTGCCCACGTCAGGACGAGCAGCAGGAGGGGCACGGCGGTCCCGGCATAATCGTCGCCCGCCAGATGGGCGACGATCGCCCCGCCCCAGAACGAACTGGTCATCAAGATACCGAACGAAGACGTCCGCGGGATCAGCAGGAGAAGGGCCGAAGCCACCTCCGCCAGGCCGATCAGCCTCAGATCGTTGCCCAGTCCGAAACCTTCGAGTTGCTCCACCACCATTTCCGGCGCGAACCCGAACAGCTTGCCGCTCCCGGCCAGGAGCATGATCACCGCCACCAGCGTCAGCAGGATGCGGCCCGCGATCCCTCGGTACTTTGCCATGGTTTCCTCCACTTCTGGGGTAATCTCATTTTCAGCGACGGCGGACGGCCAACTTGGTTCATTTTTTTCCCAGCTCTGCCACGCGCTCGCGCAGGAACTCGGCCACGTGCTGGGCCCGCTCCACTTCGCTATCGGCCTCGCGCGGGATGTCGGCGGGGACGATTGGTTTGCCGAAGCGGACGGTGACCTGCCGGAAGCGCGGCCGCCAGGCGTCCAGCGGGAGCGCCTCGCGCGAGCCGGCGATCCAGACGGGCACCACGGGCACCGGCTGGGCTTCCAGCAGCAGCCCGATGCCGGGCAAAAAGGGCTGAAGCCGGCCGGACCGCGAGATGGCTCCCTCGGGAAACCACACCAGGGTATCGCCCCGCTCGAGTGCCGCGGCGGCCAGGGCGAGGCTGGCCGCCGTGCCGCGTTGGGGGTCGACGGGGAGCACCCGCATGGCGCGGCTCAGCAGGCGCATGAAGCGACTGCGGAACATCACACTGGTCGCGCCGCCCCAGGTAATTTGGCGAGCCCGCTCGCCCGGCAGCGCGGCAAGCACGGTGGGTGCGTCGAGATAGCTGCGGTGGTTCGGCAGGACAATGACCGGCTGCCCGCCCGAAACATGTTCCTGTCCCCGCACCCGCAGGCGGCACCCTCCGCGCAGCAGCAGCCGGGCCAGGGCCGCACACAGCGCGGCGCAAGCCCGCATCACGAAGCCCCGCGGACGGAGCCAGGCGCGCTGCGGGTCGTCCAGGAGTTCGTCCGGTTCGCGCAGCTGGCGGGCCACGTCCTCCACTTCGGCCGCGCCCCGCTGCTGGGCCTCGGCCATTTCGCGGAGCAAGTCGCCGACCGTCTCGATACGTCGAACGGCCTCTTCGGGCAGGGCGTGACCGGTTCGCTGCTGGATTTCCAGCCCCAGCCGCAGCCATTCCATCGAGTCGATGCCCAAGTCGGCCTCAAGATGGGTTTCGGGCCCCAGACGGACGTCGGAAAACCGCTCGGCCAGCCAATCCCACGTGCGACCGACGGCGGGCGACCGGAACCACGTGCGGACCTCCTCCGGCATGTCCTCGATCGGCATCGGTCCGGCCTCCCGTTCCGCCGCGTCGCCATGACGCTGGATCGCTTCGTATCGCTGCTCCAGCAGGTGGCGGCGGAGCTTGCCCAACCGCGTGCGGTCCAGTGGTTGGCGGGTGACCTGGACATGGGCCACCCGGTGGTGAGACGGCAGTTGGCGGGAAATCCGCGCCACCTCGCCCCGCACCTCCGAAGCGACCTCCTCCCTCCCGGCGTCGCGAAAAGGCGGCGATTCCGGCACGACCACGGCGACCAGCTTTTCTTCGTGAAGCAGGACACCGGCCTCGGCAATCAGCTCCGAGCCGGTAAGCGTTTGTTCCACGTCTTCGGGCCAGACATTTTCGCCGCCGGGCATGACGATCAACGACGAAGCGCGGCCGTGGACCCGGAGAAACCCGTCGCGGTCCCGTTCGCCCAAGTCGCCGGTTCGGAAGTACCCGTCGGAGGTGAACGCGGCTTCGGTCTCTTCCGGCCGCTTCCAATAGCCGGAAAAGACGTTGGGCCCCTTCACCTGGATCTCGCCGTGCGACTGCCCTTCGCGGGGCTCCGCAATTCGCACGTCGACCCCGGCCACCGGGCGGCCGACCGTGCCGATGCGGGCTCGGCCGGGTTCATTGAAGGCGACCACGGGCGACGTCTCCGTGAGCCCGTAACCGTTGGCGAAACGCCAGCCCAGCCCTTCCAGCTTTCGCGCCATCGCCGGATCGAGGGGCGAACCGCCGGAGGTGACAATGTCCAGCCCGGGCGCAAATTGCTGATGTAGCTTGGCAAACAGACG
>SLMF01000175.1 GCA_007133715.1 Planctomycetaceae bacterium | reverse complement strand
GTGGTGGACATCAATGGCAACGGTCTGCTGGACATCGCCACGGCCAACAAGAAGGGCGTGTTCTATTTCGAGCAGCTCCCGGCGGAAGAGTAGGAGGCAGCACCTGGTACCTGTTCTATTCAGTCCTGCATCCCGATGGGGGACTCGATTCGGGAGACCCCCGCCGTCTGCTCATCATGGCCTGCGATCCACGCGGTAACGGAGCCGTGAAACCATGAGACCACGGTAACGACGGCCTTACCACGGCCCGCGGACCGGGTACACCCCGAACTGGTCCGTGTGGCTGGGCCAACGCGGCGTCGGACGCAACGGAGATAACAGACCGGGTTGACCACTGCCTCCGGGATAGCTCCGTTGAAACTGCGGGTACAACGGTTCGACCGTGGTCTGCGCCACCCCCCAGCCCCATCGCGTATGCGAACGGATGGTCGGCGGGACCATCAAAGGCACAGGACCGCCCGACTGAGTGTGATAGTAACCGGCGTGCCAGGACATCTGCGCCGCACGTTGCTGGGCAATCCAATCGGCCCGCAGGGCAGGATCAATGATCGGTTGCCCGCTCTGAACCGCACCGGCCAACGGTCCAATCGTACCGGGAGCGACCACTCGCCGACGATTTCGCAGCCAGCCGGATTGGCCGCGAATTCCCGGCGAAGCGTATACCAGCTCGTAGTCCGCGTCACCGTCCTCCGACTCGACCACAATCGCCGCAGGCTCCGGATCCATGCTCGGAATCAAATCGGGTTCTTCACCCCATCCGTTGGCGGACAACAGGAGCGTCACGGCCAACGGGCACGTGAAAACGAAAGTCCATGTTCGGGTCATATCAAACACCTCAGTTACCGGTGATATCCAGCCGCACGAGCACTTCGGGACGCCGGCTAGCGGGGGATGCGGACCGCCTGTCGAACCGCTTTCGCCGCGCTGCTCACGGGGTTCGCATACCAGATCGCCCGGGTGCGGGTCATCCCCCGCCCGTCGTCGTAGTACCGCCGATACGTGCGGTGATGCTGATAAGTGAACTCGTGCGGCATGAAAGGCTGATAAGTGTAGTACGTATGTCCGACGCGAGCCGGTACGGGACTCGGAGCGATGTACATTTGGGCAGGCGCACCGCCCTGGTGATTGGGAATGTAAAAATTGTAAAACAAATCCGGCTGGCCGTATTGCCAGCCGTAGTTGCCATCCAGATAGATCGGAGCCTCATGGGTCGCAAGGCTGACTGCCGAAGGACAACTCTCCTCGGCCGTCACTTCATGAAGTGTCACGAGACTCAGCTGGGCAGCGAGGATTCCGGTTGCGAGGATCCAACGGTGAGGTAGGGACATCTTGGGCTTCTCCTTGTCATGCTCGATGTGCACGCTATCGGCTTTAGTCGGTTCCTGGCGGGCTGAGGGGTGAGTCTTTATTTTCCGTGCGGCGCGATTAAACCCGGGATCGCCCCTCCGCGGACAAGAACGGGTGGGAACCGGGGCCCAGAACCGTTATAATCCGCCGAAACTTGCAAATACTCGACTCCCCCCCCAAATAGTTTCCTCGCAGATTGACTGGTGAAGGAGTACCTCGTTTGACCGTTTCCGACCCCCAACATCCCATGCCCGCCGAACGATCGCCCTCGAACAATGGCAACTCGAAACGCCGGATGACGGCGGAGGCAATGGCCTCGAAGCAGAGAGATATCTCCGTCAGTGAATTCTTTGCAAAAAACAGGCACCTGCTGGGATTCGACAACCCCCGTAAAGCACTGCTGACTACGGTCAAGGAAGCGGTCGATAATTCGCTGGATGCTTGCGAGGAAGCCGGTATTCTGCCGGAGATTTGGGTGCATCTCGAGCAGACCGGCAGCCAACGGTATAAAGTGGGGGTCCAGGATAACGGACCGGGGATCGTCAAAAAGCAGATCCCCCTGATCTTCGGGAAACTGCTGTACGGCTCCAAATTCCACCGGCTGCGGATGAGTCGTGGTCAGCAGGGGATCGGCATCAGTGCCGCCGGCATGTACGGCATGTTGACCACGGGCAAGCCGATTAAGATCCTTTCGAAGCTGTCGGTGCGGAAGCCGATCCACTATTACGAGATCCAGATCGACACGCGGAAGAACGTTCCGGAGATTCTGAACAATCGCGGCAGTGGCGTCGACATCCCCCCCAACGATGAGGGTCGAAAGTACATCGAAGAGCACGGCATCGAGTGGACGGCCGAGTATGACGCGGTGGACGGCCAACCGCCGCAACCGGTCAAGAGTGGTACGCGGGTGACGCTGGAATTGGAGGCCCGCTACCAACGCGGCCGCGGCAGTGTCGACGATTATCTCGAACAGACGGCCATTGCCAATCCCCATATCACCATCCATTACGTGGACCCCGAAGGCAACGCCAAGCTCTACCGTCGCTCGACCGATCGCCTGCCTGACGAGCCGAAAGAGATCAAGCCGCATCCGTACGGGGTCGAGATGGGACGCCTGATCACCATGCTGAAGGAAACGCGGGAGACCACGATCAGCGGTTTTCTCTGCGATTCGTTTTCGCGGGTCAGCCCGGCGGTAGCCCGCCGGATCTGTGCGGCGGCCGGCATCACGTCGCGGGAGCCGGTCAAGCGGATTGGTCGCGAGGTGGTGGACCAGTTGTACCAGGCGATTCAGGAGACCAAGATCAAAGCCCCGGCGACGGATTGCGTCTGCCCGATCGGCGAACCGCTGTTGCTCAAAGGGTTGCGGCATGTGGTGCCCGGCGAGTTCTACTGTGCCGCCACGCGGCCGCCTTCGGTTTACCGCGGGAATCCGTTCCAGATCGAAGTGGCCTTGGCCTATGGCGGTACGAATCCGGTCCAGAAAATCTCGCTGGAGATGCTCAGCCAATTGATTCGCGAAACGGATTGCCGTACCCTGCGCCAGTTCATTATCCAGACGTTCGACGGCCTCGGACCCGATGCGGCAGAACGGATCCTGAAGAAAGCAGCACTCGGCACACGCCAGTCACCGGCCAAATTGGCGTCGGCCGAGCGGAAACGACTGCACGAAGCGATGCGGCACATCAATCTGAACGAGGGCCAATCGATGCAGGTGCTCCGCTATGCCAATCGCGTCCCCCTGCAATTCAAACAACGCGATTGTGCCGTCACCGACGCCGTGATGAGCATGAACTGGCGCTCCTACGGACTGAGCCAATCACGCGGTTCGCTGCCCGGCGGGCCCGTCACGGTGATGGTCCATGTGGCCAGCGTGTGGGTGCCCTTTACCAGTGAATCGAAAGAGGCCATCGCCGCCTACCCCGAGATTCAAAAGGAGTTGCGGCTGGCCCGTCAAGCCGTCGGGCGAAAACTGGGGATGTATCTGCGGCGACGACAGCGGGTCAAGCAGGAGGGCGAACGGCGAACCATCTTCTTGCGATATCTGCGGGAGGTCGCGGCCGCCATCCACACGATCAACGCCGCAGATCAGGAACAGGTCTACCAGCAGCTCCTGCAAGTGGCCAATCGCAAAACGGCCGAAGCCGACGTCCGACTGGACGACCGCGGCCAGCGGATCCCCGCCGCGCCCTTCGGCGAGCATGTCTTGATCGTCGAAGGTATTGAAAGCGACGGGAACGGAAATCCCCCGGCCAATTCCACCACGCAAACACAGCTCTTCTAATAACCCGTACCGAGCCCGTACGCGATCGACTCGTTCGCCGAGGTCTGCGTTCGTTGGATCAACCGAGTCAGCAGCGACACAATCGACGCCCGCCGCCAATCTCGCAAAACAATTTATCTGGGGGCAGCGACGGTAAGGTCAAATCGGCCGGTCTTGCGAGAGCTTTCGCCAAACGCTCCGGAAGCGGGAGGATCGCACCGGCTGGTGAGCGGGGATGCGTGTGAGGCCGCCGCTGCGGGAACTTGCCGAAACGGGTAAATCAACTACGCGCAAATATCCCCATTATTCCTAAGCTGCCCATTTTTCTGATGGCAGCGACAATTTTGCCAAAACATTCGTCGTGGGGGTTGTCAGATCCGCTTCTACGCTTAAACTGGGGGTGTTGGCTCGAAGAGCCAGACGTTCTGCGAAACTGCTTGTCTTTCGGGTGACTTCCGTCCCGATTTCTCGCCGAAATGGGGGGAGCTTTGAGGAGGTGACCTGGCCCTATCGAATACCATCAGAGGAGTGTCCATGTTGATTTCCGCGCCTACGCCCCAACCGTTGCTCGACCCCGGTTCATCGTCGCTGTTGAATCGAAAGCAGGAGACGCGGGGGGGTGTGCTGACCCAACTGGAGTGTGTGCAAGATTCCGTGGAAGGAAACGGCATCCAGCGGGTCCGGCGTTCGGTTCGAATCAATCGGGGCCAGGGATTGCATATGCGTGTCTGCTCGGCGATTGTCACCGCGGCCCAGTCGGTCAGTGTGGGAGATACGCCGACACGAGTGACACTGCAAAAAGCGGATCAGGTGGCCGATGCCACCAGCATTCTGGAGCTGATGTCGCTGGGCGCTGTTCAGGGGGAGCACGTCGTCTTGTGTGCAGCGGGCCCGCAAGCCACCACGATCGTTGACTCGCTGGTCCGACTCTTGTCCAGCCACGAAGCCTGACCACGTCCGTCACGATACCGCGCTCGGTAGAAATCGGATCCTCCGCGACAGTTCGCTTCACCTGACGACCTTCCCTGCCGAAACCCGGTTCAGTCGAGGAAGGTCCACGCGACCTGCGGCCGGACTCGCCAGAGCGACACCAACCTGCGTTTCCCGGTGAACTCCTGCATCGCGAGGTCGCTGACATGGGTATTCAAGAGCGCGACCCGTCTGAGCCGGGGCAATTCCTCCAGCGGCGCGAAGGTGGCGTCGTCGAAGCCTGCGCCGTAGAGTGTCAGTCGCCGCAGGTTCGGCAGGCCGGCCAGGGAGGACAATCCCCGGGCATCGAACTCGCCGCCCCCGGGCGTCCCTTCCAGACGGACATAGACAAGTTCCTCAAGCTGCCGCAGATGCTCCAAGCCGGCATTGGTGACCATGCTCTCC
>SLMF01000334.1 GCA_007133715.1 Planctomycetaceae bacterium | reverse complement strand
CAGCCAGATCCCCGCCGCCGGGTTGCTGGGGCGACGATAGTGCCCGAATACGACCAGCCCCATCTCCGGGACTTGCAAAATGTGGCCGTACACTGAGCCCGTGGTGTTCTCGGCCAGCGCCGACGTGTCGACCGGCTCCCAGCTCTGACCCTGATCCGTCGAACGCCAGCCCAGGATCGTGTTCTGGCGTTCTCCGGTTGCCATAACCGCCCGGCTGCTCCATCCCGATCTCGGGTGTGATATCGGTTTCGGCAAAGCCCACGGTCATCGGTGGCGATTCGGCGGCCGCGTGCTGCGCGCCCCCGCAGATCCCAGCCAAAACGATCCCCAAACACCAGCCATAACGCAACATGATGATTCTCCTTCGCAATCCCGGTTGGTCACGCACACGCCACGCGGCACCAGGAGATGCGACCCTGGTTGGCGATTTCAGTGTAAACCGGCGGACGGAGCGGCGTCAACGGTCGACCAGTCGGCGACGGAACGGCCAGGGAAGCACGAATTGATTCGCGTTCGCAAACGCCCACCGACTTCCAGCACGCGACGGAGCAGCGTGGCTTGGTTGGGGTACGAGGTCACGACAAGGGTATCCTTCGTCCGAGAGTGGCGGAACGCTTGGCAGCCGAGACGATGCGGAGGGCTCCGAAGGCGTCTTCCAGGTCGCTGCGTTTGCGGACCAGGCTGGTTACCGCGCGGTGAAAATGCATCAACAGTTGCTCGCCCACCGGCCGCTCGTCTTCCAGAGCTTCCTGGTGCTGGCCGGCTTCGTCGAACCACACGAGGTTTGCGGGCAAATCGAGGTAAGCGATTCCCCGCTGGCAGCGGACTTCCAGCTGAGGTGGGGGGCGAAATGCGCGGGCTGCGGACCATTGCGGCGGCAGGTAGTTGCCACAACGGATTTGAGCCAAAGCCCGGCTGCCGGTCGGGCCGGGTGGGAAGTCCAGGCTGAGGGCGCGAAAGTGCTCCTGGCCGCCGGGGTCCAGTTGGCAGGATACGCCCCAAACAGACGTGGGCGGTTGGCCTACCACGTAACAGCACCAGTCGACCAGTTCGCTCAGGCGGTGTGTGGCGGAAAAGAGTCGGGTGCTATTACGGCCCCGGCGGCGGCCGCTGGCCCGATGATGGCAGAACAGTAGTTGCGGTGGGCCCAGCCGGGTGGCAATCAATTCCTTCAAACGCAGGGTCGCCGGGGCGTGGCGACGCAGGAACTCTGCCATGAAGGCGATGCCCGAACGGTCCACACGCTGGCACAAATCCGCCGCTCCCGCAGCATCCAACTCGAGCGGCGCCGCCGAATAGACGGCTTTGCCCGCCTCGCAGGCAACCAGCAACGGCAACGAACCCAACCAGTCGCTGGCCAACACCAGCACGGCATCGACGTCCGAGCGGCGGATCAGCTGTTGGAAACTGCGACTGGCGGGCACGCGGAAGCTGCGGGCGGCCTTGTCACCGAGCAGGCCCACGGGCGCGTAGAGCCCCCGCACCTGGAACCGATCCTGCAAAGCCCGCAGCGCGGGACGATAACGGCGCGACCAGGAATCGCTCAAGCCGATGATTGCCACTCGTATTCGCATCCTGCTCGCCCGTCCGTTCGACGCAAGTGGTTGCCCTTACGCCTGCTCCTGCTCCTGCTCCTGCTCCATTCTGGCCAGCCGTTCCAGAAAAAACGAGGCGCGGTGCGTGTTGTCCTGGATGTCCATCCAACAGCGGATCGCTTCCGAAAGGAACCATAACGAAATTACCATGACCGCGGCAGTCCAAATCAGCAGCAAGCCGATCAGCAGCCAGAACCCGAGGTGCAGCGCCAGTTCCCAATCGGCAAGTTCCCTGCCGACCAGACTGCCCAGGACCAGCACCGCCCCGAGGAACAAGGCGATGGTGGTCACAAAGATCAGCAGCCAACCCTGGAACTGGTAGAAGCGGCTGGTGAGCCGCATCGCCGGGTAGGAGCGGGGGGCGAAACCGCTGAGCGCCGGGCCGGTTGGCGGATCGAGGCCCCGCGAGCCGGTCAGTTCAGGCAGAGAGGCCGCGGTGGCGGGGCGGTGGTCGGTGGCCAGCGGTTCGACCGCGACCTCGGTCGCATCGGCGACCTGCCTGAGATCGGGAGGCAGGGGCGGGGCCGCCGCCGCTGCGCCTAACTCGGGATACACCTCGCTGGCCCATTGCCAAGCTTGGCCCCGCTGCTTCAACTGGCACTCGCCCGTAATTCGTCCCTCGGCCAGCCACTTGTCCAGTTCCTCCCGCGAAACGGGCCCGTAGGAGTTTCCGTCCCGCGTCTTCAATTTCCAGAGTTCAATTTCCTCCGCCTTCGGTGGGTTCGGATCGGCCGCTGCGGCGCCCGGCAAGCCCGGCTCATGCCGCGGGGAAACCGCGGGAATACGGAGTACTTCACGGCACTGAGGACAGCGGATGCGCTTTCCCGCGACGGCGTCCGGCACTCGCAAGGTGTGTTGGCAGCAGTCGCATTGAAAGGCGATCGTCATGGTGACTGATCACGGCGTCCGGAGAACCCCGCGTTCCTCATTCCATCAGGTACTCTTTCAGTACTTCGGGGGGTGCCGGGGCATAGCGAAGCGGTTCCATTGTGCAACCGGCACGTCCTTGGCTCAGACTGCGCATCGCGCTGGAGTAGCCGAACAGTTCTTTCAGCGGGGCGTGGGCTTCGATTGTGGAGAAACGTCCGCGGCTGTCGGTCCGTGCGATCAGGGCTCGCCGCTGCTGGAGATCGCCCACGAAATCGCCCACGTATTCCTCGGGGGTGGTGATACTGAGCCGCATGATCGGTTCCAACAAGACGGTTTTCCCCTGCTGGAGTGCTTTGAGGAAGGCGTCATTGGTGGCGATGCGAAAGGCCATTTCATTCGAGCCGTCGCTCTGGGTTTCGGCATCCAGCACCGTTACGCGCAGCTTCATCAGGGGGTAGCCCGCGATTCGGCCTCCTCCGTCGGCAGCCGCCCGCAATTCGTCCAGAACCACTCCCAACAACTCGCCCGGCAACGCATCGGGCGGGGCTTGGGTCAGCACCGTGACGGGGCTGGACTCGCCCGGGAGCGGTTCCATGCGCAGTTGCAGCCGAGCAAACAGCTGCTGGCCGCCGATCTGGCGATGACATTCGCCCCAAACGGTGACCGGATGCTGAATGCTCTCGCGATAACTGACCTGCGGCTTGTGAAATTTGACTTTCAGGTTGAAATCGCGGAGCAACCGGTTGCGAATCACCTCCAAATGCAGCTCGCCCATCCCGCTGATCAAGGTCTGGCCGGTCTCGCCCGCCGTCATCTGCACCGTCGGATCCTGACGCTTGAGCAGGTCCAGCACGTCTGCCAGCTTGTCCCGCTCCTTGGCATTATCCGGCTCGATCGCCATCGAGATCACGGTTTCCGGGAACTGGATGGCTTCCAGCAAGATCGGATTTCGGGGATCGCAGACCGTATCACCGGTGACCGAATGCCGGGGCCCGACCAGGGCGATGATATCGCCGCTCTGCACCTGGTCCACCTGGATCTCCCGTTTGGTGGCGTGGATCCGCCAGAGTTGGGCGACGTTCTCCTTCTTGCCCCGGCCGGGGTTCAGGACCCGCGAGTTGGCCTTCAACCGACCGGAGTAAACGCGGACCCAAGACAGATCGGCCGTGCGAGCCGGAATGACTTTGAAGACCAACCCGCAAAACGGCTCGTCCTCCTCCGGCTTGCGGATCAGCTTCTTCTCCGGCTGCTTGACGTCACAGCCTTGAACCGGCGGCACGTCCAAGGGACTGGGCAGATAGTGGGCGACGGCATCCAATACGGGCTGCACCCCGATGCCGTGCAGCGCGGAACCGCAGAGCACCGGTTGGATCTGCAGGTGACAGGTGGCTTGGCGAATCACGCGACGGATCAAATCCGGCGGCAGCGGCTGTTCCTGCAAGGCCAGTTCCATCAGTTCGTCGCTGTGGCTGTAGAGCGCATCCAGCAGGGATTCCCGCCACAACTGGGCCAGCTCGAGATGCTCGGCCGGGATCTCCTCGCAGCGGATCTGCTGGCCCGCGGATTCCGGATCGAAGACCAGCATTTTCATTTCGATCAAATCGATCACGCCGCGAAAGGCCGAGGAGGTATGCGCCGGCCCGGCCCCGATCGGCACCTGCAGGGGAACAGGCCGCGCCTGCAACCGCTTGCGGATCTCTTCGAACGTGGCCTCGAAATCCGCGCCCTCCCGGTCCATCTTGTTGATGAACGCCAACCGGGGAACATGATAGCGGTCCGCTTGGCGCCACACCGTCTCGCTCTGTGCCTCGACCCCCTCGCGAGCACTGAAGACCACCACCGCCCCGTCCAGCACGCGCAAACATCGCTCGACTTCGGCGGTGAAGTCCACGTGACCCGGCGTGTCCAGCAGGTTGATGTGGACGCCCTTCCAATCGAAGGTGACACAGGCCGAGTAGATCGTGATCCCCCGGTCTTGCTCCTCCGGATCAATGTCGGTTTCCGTGGTTCCCAGGTCGACGGCTCCCACCCGGTGCTTGGCGCCGCTGTAGAACAGCATCCGTTCGGTGACGGTGGTCTTTCCGGCATCGATGTGGGCGATGACGCCCAGGTTACGGAGCTTTTCGATTTCCCGCGTCATGGTGGTGGACCTGGGTCAGCGCAAAAAGAACGCCGCGAAGAATCGCGGCGAAAGTTGGATTGGTTCTTACCACGCGAAATGGGCAAAGGCTTTGTTCGCTTCTGCCATGCGGTGGGTATTTTCGCGGCGCGTCATCGCCGCGCCCTCGCGGTTGTAGGCCGCGAACAACTCGTCCGCCAAACGCAACGAGGTCGGGCGACCCTTCTTGTCACGAACCGCCAACAACACCCAGCGGATGGCCAGCGATTGTTGCCGCGCGCGATTGACCTGCATCGGCACCTGGTACGAGGCCCCGCCGACGCGTTTCGAGCGGACTTCGATATGCGGTTTCACGTTTTCCAACGCCTGGTGGAACACCTCGATCGGTTCCTGATCGGGTAT
>SLMF01000599.1 GCA_007133715.1 Planctomycetaceae bacterium | reverse complement strand
TTCGGCGTCCCGTTCATCCTGGCGCCCGTATTCTTCCGGCACCTCGCCGCCGGGCGCACGAGAAGTGCTTTGCTCGATGTTTGTCTTATCGGTGGCGATCGTATGGGTCTTGAGCTTTGCACTGAATTTTCCATGTCGAGAACTTGCGTAGTCTGTGGCAGATGGAGGACTGGGAAGTCAGGGCGTTGGCTCGCCGTGCGACTGTGCCTGTTTCTGCGTCAAGGGGTGCCCGCGAAACGGGCATCCCCAAAAGGCTGCCAGAGGCCCGGTTCGAAATCCGAACTCGCAGGTTATTCCTAAGTGCTTTCCTGTAAATGCTTTACAGCTTGAATCATAGAGTCGCCTGGCTGCGTTCAAGCCGCTTGGCACGGCCCTTGCTCGAAGAAGCAACCGCCTTGAGTCGTTTGTGGCGGCCCCCTTCCTCGCTCAGTCGCGGTGCCTGCCTCTTGGCAGCCGGCTGGCCGTTTCCAAAAGCCCCCCCTGAAAGAACCTTTCTGGAAAGCTGAACGATGATCGCTTTGAGTTCGTTTCGGAGAGCCGCAGGTGTGCTCGTGCTCTCCGCTTTGGTCCTATCGCTCCCCACGGTCGTGTTGGGCGAAGACGTAGCTCCCGTGGCCGCAACCGCAGATCCGGCAGCGGACGCTGCGAACGATCCATTCGCCAACTCCTCGGGTGAGCTGAGCTTCGAGGAACATACGGTTTACACGATCAACACCCTGATTATGTTCGTGTGCGCGGTGCTGGTGCTGTTCATGCAAGCCGGCTTCGCGATGCTGGAAATGGGTTTGAATTCCGCGAAAAACGTAATCAATATCCTGTTCAAGAACGTCATGGACCTGTCGATCGGCGTGCTTTTATTCCTCTTTTTGGGCTTCGGCCTGATGTATCCGGGTGAGGATAATTGGAACGGCCTGTTTGGTTTTGGTGGTTCGTTCGTCAGTCGCGACCTGGAGGAAGTCAACCGGGATGATGACGGGGCGGTACTGTACAGTAGTGCGGCCGATTTTCTGTTCCAGGTGGCCTTTGCTGCCACGGCGGCGACGATCGTGTCGGGCGCGGTCGCCGGCCGCATGCGGTTTGCCTCGTATCTGGTGTACAGTGCGTTCCTGACCGGTTTGATTTACCCGATCAGTGGGATGTGGAAGTGGGGCGAGGGATTCCTGGACCAGATGGGATTCCAGGATTTTGCCGGTTCGGTGGTGGTGCATGCGGTCGGGGGTTTCGCCGGTCTGGCCGGGGCTCTGGTGCTCGGCCCCCGCATCGGCCGCTTTGTCAAAGGACGTTCCGTGCCGATCCCCGGCCATAATATCGCCTTCGCCGGCTTGGGCGTCTTCATCCTCTGGATCGGCTGGTACGGTTTCAACCCGGGCAGCCAACTGGTCTATTTCGGGGCCGCCGATGCCGAGGCCACCACGTTCATCGCGCTGACCACGACCATCGCTGCCGCGGTCGGCGCGGTCGCCGCCATGATCGTCGCTTGGAGCCTGTTCTCCAAACCGGATGTCACCATGGCCTTGAACGGGGCGCTCGCCGGACTGGTGGGGATCACCGCCAATTGCGACCAGGTAACCCAGGTAGGGGCCCTGATCATCGGCGGCGTTGCCGGCGTGTTGGTCGTGCTGGGCGTGATCGCCCTCGATAAACTGCGAATCGATGACCCCGTGGGGGCGTTCCCCGTGCACGGTTTGTGCGGGGTGTGGGGCGGGTTGGCCACCGGAATTCTGGGTGTGAATATCCCCGAAGGACTGGACCGGATGGGATATATTGGCGTGCAAGCGTTGGGAACGGTTGTGATCGCGTCCTGGGCGTTCATCACCATGCTGCTGCTGTTCCTGGTGCTCCGGCTGCTGGGCGTGCTCCGCGTATCAGCGGAGGACGAAATGGCCGGGCTGGACATCACGGAACATGGCATGCACGGTTACCCGCCGTCTCTGGCCCAAGACAAGGTTTGAAAGCCCCTACGTCGAGGAGGGCGTAACGAAAGGGGGCCCGCGTTCGACCAGAAGGATGCCCCGAAGACCGTGAGCGGACGGCCGCCTCGTCCGCTCCGGTCGGGGTATCCTTGTCTTGGTTCTTGTGTTCGCGCTCCGCACCCCGACCCCCGCTTCCCGACGGATGCACTTGCCGCCTCGACCCACGATCGCTAGATTGGTTCCCATAGCTAACCCTCCGGAGACGCCGAGCCCATGAAATTGATCATCGCCATCATCCAACCCGCCAAGCTGGAAGCCGTCAAAGAGGCTCTGAATGAGGTCGAAGTCGTTCGCCTGACCGTGATGGACTGTCAAGGCTTTGGCCGCCAGCGGGGCCAGACGGAGATCTATCGCGGCCGCGAACTGACCGTCAATCTGCTCCGCAAGGTCCAGCTGCAAATCGCCGTGAATGAAGAGTTCGTCCAGCCGACGATCGATGCGATCATCGCGGGCGGACGCTCGAGCGAACAAGGCGAGATCGGCGACGGCAAGATCTTCGTCCTCCCCCTGGAAGACTGCATCCGGATCCGCACCGGAGAACGCGGCCCCGAGGCGATCTGAATTACGGCCTCCGGAAAAGGCCCCACCGAACAACCCGCTCGCTCCACTCGATTCTCTTAGGAACCCCCCGGATTACCCATGGGCAGGATTCACGCTCTTCGCTAGTGCACTGTCACAGCTTAATTTATCACGAATCCCTCACTGCGGATCAACCAGGGGGATCGTCGGGCAGGAGTGCCCAACCTACGGGGAGACGCAGCAAGCAACTCCCGGCCTGGGTGGCCTATCATTCGTGATTTGCGGCACGAGGGCCCGCTAAGGATCGTACCCCTCGGCAAACGGGCTGCGATTCCGCGGCATCCAGTGGCAGAGGGCAATCCCTAAAAAGTACAGGCCCGTCAAGGGGATCGCCATCAACAACATGCTGACAGGATCCGCAGGCGTCAGCAGCATGGCAATCACAAAGATCACCAATACGGCTACCCGCCACTTGCTCACGTAGGCGTGAATCGTGAACACGCCGATCCGCTGCAGAAAGAGCATGACCAACGGCAATTGGAACGCGATCCCAAACCCGAGGGGCAGGAATAAGACGAACGTGAGCCATTCGCTGATCCGCGGATCCGGATCGATGTTCATCATGCGGTTGAAACCAAACAAGAACCGCAGCACGTGCTGGAACACAAAGAAGAAGGCCGTCGCCGCACCAGTCAAAAACAGACCGATGCTGAACGGCAAATAGATGTGCACGTAGTTCTTCTCGTGAGGGTACAACCCGGCAGCCACGAACATCCAAATCTGCCAGAAGATGTAGGGGCTGGCAAGCACCAGACCGGCGACCAGGGCCGCTTTCAGCCAGATCATGAACGCTTCCTGCGGATTCAGCGAACGGACCATCGTGTCGATCGGTCGCCAGACACGGGCCTTGATCAGCACCGGATGAGGCGCCGGAATCGTTTCCCCTAAAATGGTCGCTTCGGCGACTCGGCCAGCACGCGACGGCGACGGTTCCACTACCGCCCGACTTTCGCTGGGCCGGTCCCTACGCTCGTCCCCCGATGCGTCGTCGCTACCTTGCTCGGCGTCGTTCCCAGCAACCGCGGGCTCCGCATGGGTTTCCCTTTCCTGTGGGGATTTCGCCGCGGCGTTTTCCGGGCCCGTGCCCTCCTCGGACAAGTCGCGCTCATGATAACCGGCCAGCACTCCCCCGACGCGATCCAGTTCGGCTGTTTCGATGTAGATTTCCTCGAAGACAAACCGCTTCTCACCGACAAAATTCTGAACTTCCGGCGAAAGTCCCCCTTCCTCATCCCGGTACGCGACGTCCAGTTCCCCCAAAGCCTTGCCGATGTAATGCTCTTCCAACGCGCTTTTCAGCGGACGCTGGATCCAGTCCACCACCTGACCAGCCACAAATAGGCCGACGATAAAACCAATCATCAGCCCAAATAACGCACGCGATAAACATCCGCGCAGTTCTTCAATGTGCTCCCCGAACGTCATTGTCGAGGCGGCAAAGAGATTGTCATCCGGTTGCTTGACCATAGGTCCGAGCTTTCTACAGAAACTGCTCTGCACATCATTCGGGCCGTGTCGCCAACACGCCTGGCCACCACTACGTGACCCGCGTTCCTGGACACAATCAAAGAGCCCGCTCGATGGCGAGCAGGAGGATGCCGACGCATACGGTAGGAAACTGCCGCACCAGCTGGGTCGGTTAAGCACGGGTCGCCCCCGTAAACTCAACCGGTCCCGCAATCATAGCACACCCGACAAAGCGGTTCAACCAACCGCCCCTTGCACCCCGTAACCGATCTGTCAACATGAACCGGTCGCCAGCATTTTGAGAAGCGAACCAACGGGTTCCGTGTGGACGTTTCGGTTCTCGAACCCTTTCAGTACCCGCCCCCCAGGAGAACCCCGGTGCAGCCCTTGTATCCTCTTCAATTCTTTGCCATCTTTCGTAGATACCTCTGGGGAGGCAGACGGCTGGAAACTGTTTTAGGTAAACGTATCGGGCCCGAAAACGATTACGCCGAGAGCTGGGAAGTCGTGGATCATGGACGAGAGCAAAGTGTCGTCCGGAATGGGCCCTGGGCCTACACGGCGCTCACCACGCTGGTCGCCCAGTGCAATCGGCAATTGTTCGGCATTCACGCCCCGCAAACCCAGTTCCCTTTGCTGTTGAAGCTCCTGGATTGCCACCAAAATCTGTCGGTTCAAGTCCACCCGAACGACGAGCAAGCCGCGCAGTGTTCTCCCCCGGATCGAGGTAAAACCGAGGCCTGGGTGGTTTTGCACGCGGAACCCGACAGCTGGATCTATGCAGGTTTGAAATATCCGCTGGATCGGGCCGAATTGGCGGCCCGGATCGCCGCCGGCCAAACCGTGGATTGCCTCCACCGCTTCCAACCGCAGGTCGGCGATTGCGTCTTCATCCCCGCGGGGACCGTACACGCGCTGGGAGCCGGCTTGATCGTCGCCGAAATCCAGCAGGCCAGCGACACCACGTTCCG
>SLMF01000429.1 GCA_007133715.1 Planctomycetaceae bacterium | reverse complement strand
GGGTCGTGATGGCCGATCAAGCTGCTGGGAAACTTGTTGAAGATCACCGGCTGGTCCGGGATCGCCAAGCCCGATTCGGCCGCATGGTCCGCGTAGTTCAAGCCGACGCAAATCACCTTTTGCGGATCGGGGATGGGAGGCAGCCAAGCCCAGGGCGTGTCCAAAGAGGGCGCCACCGCCAGAGCTTGCCCCGCCCGTTCCAAACCGGGGGCGCCCATCGCCAGCAACTCCCGCAGGCTGACGGGCAGTTGGGGGTCAGCTTGGTTCAAATCGACCAGTTCGTCACCGCGACGGGCAGCGAGCCGGACGCCGCTCGCAGTTCGACACGTGAGCAATCGCATAGATTCCACCTCCTGGGTTGTGTTGCAAGTTTTCGTGTGTTCGGGTCGCGAATCGCCCGAGATCATCAAGCGGCCTTCGGCCGGACCGCCGTCGCCCGAACGGGCTTTCTGGTTCTCATCGTCACAAAAATAACCGATATTGGCGTACCAATGCGAGTCGTCATAGGTGCGGCGGACTGCGAACAGGAACTGTTCTGCGCCCGGAACCGCCACGGCTGGCTCCGCCCGATCCGGCAGGTTCTCAGGACGTGTGCCCGCCCATCCCAAGACCGTCATTGTAACCCATCGCTGCCCGGCGGATAATCGCTTCGCCGACCCCGTTCACGACCAGGGGTTCTCCCAGTCCCCCCAATGGTCCAGATACTGCTGGAACACCGGACGCTGGTCGACCCGTTCGGTCAACCAGCTTTTCGCCGTCTCGAGCAACTCCTGCTCGCGTTCCAGCGAGATCCGGCCCAGCAGCACGGCGCTGCGGAGGAACACGAAATACGTGTCCAGCACATCGCAGCGGCAATAGTCATTGATCTGTTCCAATTTGCCCTCGTCGAACAGATCCTGGACCATGTGTCCTTGCACTTCCATTTTGCCCGGTTTCCCCAGCAGATTCGCAGCCAGACTCAAGCCGCCGTGAAAGCGGGTGGCGCCGAAATTGGTCAGCACATCGTGCAGATCGAAATGGGCCTGCAGATTGTACCGCCCGCGATGCTGTTCCCAGCTCTTGTCGTGGACATTGAACCAGCCGGGCACGTTGAGACCGTAGCGAAAGGCGGCCAATTCCAACAGGGGCACATCGAAAGTCCGCCCATTGAAGGTGACCAAGGTCGGCCGATGGTAGGCTTCCCAGCCGATCCAAAAGTGCTTGGTCATCACGTGCGAGCGGAACTCGGGATCATCCAGAGCCACCAGATCGATCAGTCCGTAGCCCGCATCCACCTTGGCCACCACAATCGACACGGGGACTTGGAACGTATACGGAATGAAATCGGAGCCCGTTTTTTCGATCAGTTCCTCGCGAAAACGCTGCACCGCCTCGCTCGGCGCAAGCCCCTCGCCCGGATAACGCACCTTGGCGACCAGCGTCCCGTCGGCCACACTCTCCACATCGAACACCAGGAATTTGACTGCGGAAGACGCCATCGGCCGCTCCTCACTGACGGTTCAATACTGCCCGTCTCATCCGCCCGGCACGCACCGGAGCTGCACTTGACGAAACAGGGCCTCTCAACCTACTCGGGCACAACCCTTCGGTCGACCGTTGCGGCGGGCGGCCCCTGCTGCCGCCGCGGCCCGCAACCGCCACCAGCCAGCAGCCTACCAGAGCCGGCCCCCCGTTACGAGAACCGGTACAAAAAAAGGAGAATAACGCCCCCCAAGCCAGCCTGCTACCGCTAACTTGTCACATTTTCAACTATGGCTGTTTCGAGGCGGGTCTTCGACGAACATAACGTCCCCAGCCTTCTTGCACCGCCACCCTCAAACGGCGGACTCAACTTTCGATCTGGCTGTCCCACTGCCAAGCCCCCGCGACTGAGGGGAGCAGTGCGGGTTCGAATAGTTTTTGGGGAATCACTTCCGCATATTTGATCACCCCAAACCCAGATTTCCTGCCACCGCGATTCGCGTCCTTTCGGCGCGAACCTGTCAACGAACCCCCCGGAACAGCCCCACTGTCAAATATCCCCGCCAAGCCCCCGCGAGTTATTTGACACCCCGCCGCCCAAATATCCCGCCCAAATCCACGGTTTTTTTCGCCGCAAATGCTTGACACAACACCCGTTAACTGTTCTAATCCGCCATAAGTACCCTCGCGATATCCGGCACGCGACCCGTAAAATAGCTCCGTCCGCCGCGCAGGCTGATTAAAGAGTTCTACCTCTCGTTTGAACCTTTGATGACGCAGCGCCCTCTCAGTATCGACATCGGCCTCCCTGCAGGAACTGACCATGGGTACATTCGCAGAACAGCAATCAATATCAAACATACTGGTTCAACAAAGCAAATGATCTACGCCGCGCAGCGGAGGCGGTTTGCGACGCGGGGCAGAATAACTCCGTTTTCCGAATGCTTTGCGGAATGTCGTTGGAGGCACTTCTGAAGGCACTTGCTGTCGAGACCGGCGTTCAACCAAGACGAACGCACAATTTGAATCAACTGGCCCGCGATGTTGGCATCGCTTATGAAAAAGCCGACCAAATGTTGTTGCAAATGGCAAGTCTTTGGCGGTCGCCCGGTTACAACCGTCGTTCGGCGAGAAAGGTTCGAAAGAGGTTTAACGGTATGCCTGTCATCTCGATGTTTTACGGCATCATCGTCTCGCTTTATTTCCAAGACAACAGGCAACATCATCGCCCTCACATTCACGCGAAGTACCAAGCCGATGAGGCTGTGATTGCGATACCTGACGGAGAGCTACTTGATGGATATCTACCGCCCGGCAAGATGAAAATGGTGCTTGCCTGGGTGGAAATACACAGGGACGAGCTGATGGCGGATTGGGAGCTTGCGGTCAACGGCCAGCAGCCGTTCAAGATTGAGCCACTGAGGTGATCATGAATCCCCGAGTTCGTGACGTCGTGCCCAAGGACGACTACAAGTTGGAGATTACGTTTACAAACGGCGAAATCGGAATGTACGACTGCGCGCATTTGATCAATTTCGGCGTGTTTAGCGAGTTCAAGGACATCGGTTACTTCTGCCGGGCGCGCGTGGAGCATGGAACCGTCGTGTGGCCGAACGAGCAGGACATCTGTCCCGACACGCTCTACCTGGACTCGACGAAGGTTCCGTCGATGCACGCCGGGTAGGCTCAAGCCGCCGTGAAAGCGGGTGGCGCCGAAATTGGATACAGAGCATCAAAGAGGCCTGACCCCTTTGAGTTTCTCAACGTTACTCGCACGTTGACGCCAAATCGGCCGACGAACTTGCGTCGCTGCTCAGCGAGCTGGCAATCGACTGCTTCCTCGACATCAAGAACATCAACTGGGGTGAATCAGTTTCATCTCAGGTCCGCGACGGCCTCGACTCTTGCGTCGCGATCCTGGTTATTGTGTCACCCGCCAGCCTGAAGTCCCACTGGATTCCATACAAAATCGTGCAGCCGGGCGGGTTGCCCCGCCCAGCCCCCCACACCACCAAACATGCGACCAAGCTCGAGGCGGGTCCGCTTCCAAGGAGCAAGTTTCCGCGAGAGACACAATAGACTCACGAGCTCAGGAGTACTGCCTCCGCAAGGGTATCTGTTCACCCGTCACCAAGCGGACCGAAAGTTCACTTGACGGACCCGAGCCAGGTTGGCGGCCGCAATGGCAAAGTGCTGGTCCACATAGCCGCCCGCCGACGGCTCGACCGGCGGAGCACACGACTTCAGCAGCACCAGTTCCCCCGCACCGAGCACGTCAGCCAAACGGGCACTGATCGAATCCGACGTGACTTCCCAAGTGGCAGGCAGCGGTCGGGGATGATGACGCGGTTCCCAACGGGTCAGGAAGTGATAGGGGCAGAAGACCCAGCTGCCACGCGACTCCGCTCCCAACAGCGTTCGCAGCTGCGGCAGCCGGATCACCAGAGGGCTTCCCGGAAGCAAAGCGGCCAGGACCCGCGCGGAGACCCGTAACGTCTCGACACATAACGCATGGGCCGTCTGTTGCCCCAAACCGAAACGCGCATCGGCCTCTCGGATCGCGTCAGCCCAGCGGCCGCCGCCCGCCAACAAGACGTCATGGGCCGGCGTTTGCTGATTCAGCCAGCGCTGTAAACGCGGCCCTAGATCGGACAACGTAAACAAACTTCCGCCCACCTTGACCACACGCACCCCGAGACCCGGCATCAGCAGCTCCTCTCCCTGGCCAGTACCGCCAGCGCGTGGGCCGTAGCGACCCGAGAAATCCGCCCACCCAGCGTCTGGCTCAAGTAGCGAACGGGACCCTCATAACCGACTTGCGCCCGCACCGACCGGACCAAAAAGTCTCCGTGTCCCGCGGCGATCCAGCTTGCCGGCGGCAACCGCATCCGGCCCGCCACCTGCCGGACCGCCCGACCAATCCGCTCGGCTTGGGCCGCCGCGACGGCTGCTGCCACGCCAACCGCATCGTCGGCCGTGAACTGGCTCGGATCGGCACAAAGTACCCGTGCCAGACGCAGGCGAGCGGCCGCGCGCGTCGCCGGACGCCCGTCCGCCGTCTCGCAACAACGCGGCGCTTCCGCCAATTGATCGAGCATCAGATAGACATCCCGCATGGTCGCGAACAACTCCTGAGCGGGCGGGCAACTGCGGCCGCGGTACGGTACCCGGTCGGCCACCCCGCAGACCGGCGACCGCTCGACTCCCGTGTACACCAGCTCGCCGTGCAGTAGACGGCCCAGATCATCCTGCCCTTCCGCCATCGGCTTTCCCGCGACCAGTGGGATGAGATCGGTGGTCGTCGAACCGATATCCAGCAGCAGCGCGGGTCCCTGCACGTGGCGAGCAGCAAAGGCCGCCAGGGCATGCCAATTGGCCGCCGCCACCGTGAGCGGGTCAGCCAGAGCCCGCTCGACCGCGACCAGTTCACCATCACAGCGGTAGACCCGGACCCGCGCCCCACGGGCTGCCCGCAGCACGGCCGCCAAGATGAATCGGACACCCGCCGCTTTCGTTTCGAAGCAATCCGCCAGTTC
>SLMF01000511.1 GCA_007133715.1 Planctomycetaceae bacterium | reverse complement strand
CAGCGACGACGAGGTGTTTCACGAGGAGGTGCCCGGGCATTTCTGGCATTTCCGTTACCCGGTGATCGATCCGCAACCGGGCGAGCCGGAGTATGTGACCATCGCCACCACGCGGCCCGAAACGATGCTGGGCGATACGGCGGTGGCGGTCCACCCCGATCCGGAGGGCGCCTTGGAACGGGCGGCTGCCGTGCTGCGTGACAAAATGGACAAAGCTCCCGCACGCGAACGCCCCGAGATCCAGTGGCAGTTGGAAGCGATCCAGCAACGGCGGGAGACCATGCTGCCCGGTCTGATCCGGCTCCGCGAGATGGCGCGGGTGGGCCGCCAACTGCGACTGCCCCTGGTCGACCGAGTGATCCCCCTGGTCGCCGACGAGTGGGCGAAACCCGAAATGGGCAGCGGGTGCGTGAAGATCACCCCCGCCCACGATGCCAATGACTACGACGTCGGCCTCCGGCAGGATCTGCCGATGATCAATATCCTGAACCCCGACGGGACCCTGAATGCCCAGGCCGGCCCCTACCAGGGACTGACGGTTCCCGAAGCGCGGCAGCGGGTGGTGCGGGACTTGGAATCACAGGGGCTGCTGGTCGAAGTTGAAGATCGCCTGATCGATCTGGCACACTCGGACCGCAGCAAGACGCCGATCGAACCGTACTTGGCCGATCAGTGGTTCCTGCAGATGGACCGGTTGGCGGAATCGGCGATCGAGGCGGTCCGTGACGAGCGGGTGCGGATCCTGCCGGCCCGCTACCGCAAGACGTATTACGACTGGCTGAGCGAAAAACGCGACTGGTGTATCGGCCGCCAGCTGTGGTGGGGACATCGGATCCCGGTCTGGTCGCGCTCGCTTCCGCGGGAGCAAGCTGCCGCGGTCTGGGAAGAAATCCTCGCCAGCCTGCCCGCCAGCAGCGTGCTCCGCGTGACGATCGACGGCCGGGCGTTTCTGGTCGACACGGCTGCGACGGACGGCGGGACGGCGCAGCGCGACGCCGCGCGGGCTGTCGCGGAAGCCGCCGGGACCGAGCCGCTGCTGCTCCAGGTCTGCCCGCCCGAGGTCGACGAGGCGGCGGCCGAAAGCCTGGCACAACAGGGCTTCGGCCAAGATTCGGACGTGCTGGATACCTGGTTCAGCTCCAGCCTCTGGCCCCATTCCACCATGGGCTGGCCCGAACCCACACCCGAATTGAAATGCTTCTACCCCACCGACGTGCTGATCACCAGCCGGGATATCATCACGCTTTGGGTCGCCCGCATGGTGCTGATGGGCTTGAACAACTTGAACGAAGTGCCTTTCCACGAGGTGTTCATCCATCCCAAGATCCTGGACGGTTACGGCGAGACCATGTCGAAATCCAAGGGCAACGGGATCGACCCGCTGGATGTGATCGACAAATTCGGCCCGGATGCGCTGCGTTTCGGCATGACGCACCTGACCACCGAAACCCAGGACGTGCGGATGCCGGTGCAGTACGAGTGCCCGCATTGCGAGGCTCTGATCGAGCAGACCAAGCAGAATCGGCAGCTTCCGCGGCTGCGATGCCCCGCGTGTGAGGGCCAATTTTCGACGCAGTGGGCGCGGAGCGATGCGGATCGGGCGTTGCCTCGCGGGGCCGTGGTCAGCGAGCGGTTCGAGGTCGCGCGCAACTTTGTGAACAAGCTCTGGAATGCGGCCCGCTTCGCCCTCTTGAATCTGCACGGCTATCAAGCGGCGGCGGTCGCCGAACAGCAACTGCAGCTGGAAGATCGTTGGATCCTCAGCCGCTTGGCCAGCGTGACGCAGCAAGTCACCACGGCCTTGGAGAATTACCACTACGCCGACGCGGCGCGGAGTCTGTACGATTTCGCCTGGGACGAATTTTGCAGCTTTTACGTCGAGATGCTGAAGAACCGCCTGCAGGAGCCCGCGCAGCAACCGCTGGCTCAACGGGTTTTGGCCCATACCTTGGACACGCTGCTGCGTCTGCTGCACCCGATTCTCCCGTTCGTAACGGAAGAGGTCTGGCAGTTGTTGGGTCGGGTCGCTCCGCAGCGCGGGTTGGGAGAGCCCTGCCAGGCTGCCCCACGGGTGATGCAGGCTCCGTGGCCGGTCGCCGCCACGGAGTATCAGGACGCAGAGATCGAGGCCCGTTTCGCCCAGTTCCAGGCGGTGTTAGGGGCCTTGCGCGAGATCCGCAGCCGACAGAACATCCCGCCCAAAAGTCCACTGGAATTCTGCCTCCGCTGCAGCCCCGCCAGCCGCCAGCTGCTGGAACCGATGGCCGACTACTTCGCCTCGATGGCCAACGCCCGCGGAGTCCAGTGGGGACCGGACGCCCAGCCGCCCGCAACCCATGCCACCGTCCGCTTGAACGAGATGGAAGTGTTCGTCGACCTGAAAGAGCATATCGACTGGGACGCCGAGATCGCGCGGAACGAGAAACTGCTGCAAAAGCTGGACGGGCAGATCCAGGCCAAACAGAAGAAGCTGGCCAACGAAGCCTTTGTCCAGCGGGCACCGGCCCAAGTCGTACAGAACGAACGCGACGGCCTGGCCCAGTGGGAACAGCAGCGGGCGGCGGTCCAAGCCACCTTGGCGAACCTCCACCAGAACCGAGACGGGTAACCGAGACTGAACCGAGACTGAACCGAGAAACGCCCCTTCTCCTGCCTGCCGATACCTCCGGCTTCGCTACCGCGGCCCCGTGGGGGCCGTTCAGCAGCTGCGAAGAAATAACAACGACCCGCTTAACTACTGGTTTTCAGGCGGAGCACGCAAGCAATGCTATCAATTCTGATCTGCGGCACTAGGGACTTCGAGTCTTGTTTCGTTCCGTTACGGAATCTGTCGGGGATCCTGTCGACACGATGGCTTTGCTCCCGAATTTGGGTATACTATTCCATTCGCTGCCCCTTGCCACCGCCTTTGCACGAAAGTCCCCCCGGCTGATGCGATCTTTGCCCACCGACGCGCGCGAACGGAAATCGCTGGGGGAGACTTCGCCCGCACCCGCGGTGGCCAAGATCTATGACCGCACCTTCTGGCTGTGTTTTGCCGCCAACTGCTGTGTGATGGCGGCCGTCAGTCTGCTGTTCCGGTACGCCGACTACGTACGGCATCTGGGGGGCAGTGAAATGGATTTGGGGCTGATCGTGGGCGTCGGGATGGTGGGGGCTTTGGCCACGCGGATTCTGCAGGGGCTGGGGATCGACCGTTTGGGGGCCCGGCGAATCTGGCAGTTCTCCTTGGTGCTCTTCGCCGTAAGCGCCTTAGCTCATCTGGGGGTTTCTCGGGCCGACGGGATCGGGATCTACGTGGTGCGGATTCTGCTGACCACCAGTACGGCCAGCGCATTCGGTTCGGCGTTGACCTACGTCTCGTTGCGTGCTCCTGCGCATCGCATGGGCGAGATCATTGGCATGGTGGGTACGTCGGGATTTTTTGGCATCGCGTTGGGTCCGACGCTGGGCGACTTGGTGTTTGCCATGTCGTCGGGTGAACAGGCGCTTGTGCGTTTGTTTTGCGCCGCTGCCGGGCTCAGCTTGGTGGCTCTGGTATTTGTTTCGTTCACGGCGTCGCCCCGCCCTGTGCCGTTTCGCCGTCGCGTGCCGGTCGTGGCGTTGATCGGTCGTTACCATCCGGGCGTGATTTGGCTGACCGCACTGGCCACCGGACTGGTTTTGGGCTTGCCGCACACCTTTTTGAATGCGTACACCTACGAATTGGGAATCGCGGGGATCCGCGTCTTCTTTCTGGTTTACGCCGTTTCCGCCTTGATTGTGCGGCTCAGCACCCGTCGCATGACGGATGTGTTGGGCGTGCGGCCCGCGATTCTGTGGGGGTTGGGAAGCGCGATCCTGTCGATGGTCCTGTATTTGGTGGTACGGACGGAGTGGTCGTTGGCGTTGCCGGCCGTATTTGCCGGCGCGGCCCATGCGCTGATGTTTCCCGCGGTCGTAACGGGTGGCAATCGGGCGTTTCCCCAGCGTTATCGGGGGGTTTCCACGGCGCTGACGTTGGCCATGTTCGATCTGGGGAATCTGGTGGGTCAGCCGGCGATGGGCGGCACGGTCGAGCTGGCGCGGCAGTTCGGGCTGCCAGCCTATCCGCTTCTGTTCACCGGCGTGGCGCTGGTGCTGCTGGTGATCGGCGGGATCTTCTGGCTGTTGTTCCAGCCGCCGTCGCCATCGATCAGCGAATTACCGAACCGCCGTCGGAAGTCGCCCCGGCTTGGCTGGCCTGCAGCGCCTCG
Source organism: Planctomycetaceae bacterium (assembly GCA_007133715.1). Lineage (GTDB taxonomy): Bacteria > Planctomycetota > Planctomycetia > Pirellulales > Pirellulaceae > SLMF01. The sequence continues at coordinate 768 of SLMF01000511.1, read as the reverse complement.
GCCTCCGCGTACTGCCGTTCGACATACTCCTTCTTACGAAGCATGTCCTCCGGATCCTCGAAGTTGAACAGCAGCGGCAGTTCTCCTTCGGCGACCTGCGTGGCCATCCCCGCCACTCGCCAACCGTTGGGTTGTCGCCGCAGGACCCAGATCACCTCGGTGGCAAGCTGGTCGCCATACTCGTCGTAGTCGATCCAGAGACTCTGCAGGTGGGCTCCCTCGCGAGCGTCGTCCACATACTCCAGCCGTCCCAGTTCGTATTGCAGTCGAGCCGAGCCTTGCGACTGGATCCCCAGACCGCTCTTCGCGGTTTCGGTCCGTGCTTTATCGGTCAGCAACTGCGAGATCGCATCCTCGTCGCCCTTCCGCAGGGCTTCGTAGAACGACGCGACCGTCTCGGCGGGCCCTTCCAGCGAACGCGTTTCCTCCACCTCCACGGATTCGGTCACTTGGGGCCCTCCCGAATCGGAGGGATTTCCGCAACCGGCCAGCGCCAAAGCGGCGACCGCGATCCATCGTGTGTGCCTCATGCCACTCATCAGCCACTCCTTGGCATCGTACCTCGGGGGGGCTTCCCCTCGGCAGTCCCGCCCGCTACGGGACCCAAACCGTTTGCCCCCAACCAGCTCGCGCGGAAGTCTCGCAAGAATCGCCAGCGGCGTCAAGTCGAAGATCCAACCGCGGGTGCCTTAAAGGCCCTAACAAAGCTGGGCTGGGAGACCCACGGTCGGCGGTTTCGGCGGGGTCAGAGACCCGCGCCGAGCGGTT
>SLMF01000477.1 GCA_007133715.1 Planctomycetaceae bacterium | reverse complement strand
CGTCTTCACCATCCCGGAACTGCGGCAAAAGATCCTGCTGACCGTACTGTTCTTGGCGATCTATCGCGTCGGCTACCATATCCCCTTGCCGGTGATCAACCAGGAGGTGATTGCCCAGGCCTCGGGCCAGGAAGGCGGACTGGGCGATTTCGTCGACCGTGTGGCCGTCTTCAGCGCCAGTAACCTGCGCGAAGCGACCATTTTTGGTCTGGGGATCATGCCCTATATCTCGGCCTCGATTATCTTCCAATTGCTGGGCAGTGTCTGGAAGCCCATCGAAGACCTGCGGAAAGAGGGCGAAACGGGGCGCAAGAAGATCAACGAATACACCCGCTATCTGACCGTGGCTTTGTGCCTGATTCAGAGCTGGTTTTATGTACGCCTGTATTTGATGTCCCAACCGGCGTCCGGAGAAGCCGGATTGATCGACCCCGCCTTCCTGAATGTGGCCGGGCAAATGACCCTTGGCTGGCAGATCACTGCCGTTGCCATCATGACCTGTGGCACCATTTTCCTGATGTGGTTGGGCGAGCAGATCGACGAATTCGGGATCGGCAACGGGATCAGTCTCTTGATTATGGCCGGTATCGTAGCTCAGATGCCCGGAGCGGCAGCCCAGTTGTTTCGGGATGCCGAGCTGGAGCTGGTGGGGCTGACTGGCCGGATCGGCGTCGAGACCTTGATTGTCCTGTGCGTGCTGTTTGTCGCGGTGGTAGTCGGCGTGGTCTTCATCACGTTGGGCCAGCGGCGAATCCCCACGCAGAGTGCCAAGCACGTCCGGGGACGGCGCGTCTACGGCGGGACTCGCCAGTACCTGCCGCTGCGGATCAACCAAGCGGGCGTGATGCCGATCATCTTCGCCAGCAGCTTGCTGATGTTACCCGGGATGGTTTTCCAGTATCTCTCCTCGTACGGAGCGATCTGGGCCCAGATGTATCAGATCTTCGGGCCGGGCACGTCCTTTGCCTACAATCTGATGTACGTCGGAGCGATTTACTTTTTCTGCTACTTCTGGGTGGCGATCACGTTCAATCCCAAAGAGATGGCGGAGAACTTGAAAGACTACGGCACGTTCATTCCGGGTTATCGGCCCGGGCGGCGGACGGCCGATTACCTCGAGCGCGTGCTGGAGCGAATCACCTATGTCGGGGCGAGATTTTTGGCGATTGTCGCCATCGTCCCGATGATTGTTTCGGGCGGCTTGGGAGTCAGTTTTACGATTGCCAGCTTTTACGGCGGGACCGGTTTGCTGATTGCGGTGAGCGTGGCGTTCGATTTGGTTCAGAAGATAGACAGCCATTTGGTGATGCGAAACTACCGCGGGCTCTTGGAGGGCTGATCCGGCCCTTTCCGCCCCTTGCGGAGCCACCCGACGTGTTTGTATACTAAGCCGTTTTCCCGGGCCCGTGAGGAGTCCTGCGATGAAAGTTCGATCAAGCGTCAAGAAGATTTGCGAGAACTGCAAAATTGTGCGGCGGAAGGGGCGGATCTATGTGATTTGCAGCAACCCCCGGCACAAACAACGCCAGGGCTGAGAGCCCCGAGAGGAGTATTCAGGTTATGCCGCGTCTTTTGGGTGTGGACATCCCCAACGACAAACCGACCGTGGTTTCGTTGACCTACCTGTACGGAGTGGGCCCGAAAGTGGCTCGCGAATTGTGCCACAAGGGCGCAATCGATCCCCGGCGACACGCGCGGGAGTTGGCCGACGACGAGTTGAGTCGTTTGGCAGCGCTGCTCGAGCGGGATTACGTGGTCGAAGGGCCTTTGCGGCGCCAGGTTCAGCAGAATGTCCATCGGTTGCGGGACATCAAGTGTTACCGGGGGATTCGGCATCGGTTGGGATTGCCGGTGCGTGGCCAGCGAACGCGAACCAACGCCCGGACTCGCAAAGGTCCCAAGAAAACGGTCGCCGGTAAGAAGGGCGTCAAGGATCTGCGGTAAGTCCGCAGCTTGCTGGGACCCGTATCGGCGGCTGGCAAACACAGCGTGAGAGTACAGAAGTAGTCCGTGGTGCAGTGACAGGAGTTGTCTGGCGGTGGCAAAATCGAAGAAGCGCAAGGTTCGCCGAAACGTCACGGTGGGGGTGGCGTTTGTGCAGGCGACGTTTAACAACACGACCGTGACGATCACCGACACGCGGGGCGACACTTTGTGTTGGTCCAGCGCGGGGACGTGCGGTTTCAAGGGCAGCCGCAAGAGTACGCCGTTTGCGGGCCAGTGTGCAGCCCAGCAGGCTGCGGAAAAAGCGATCAAATTCGGCGTCAAGGAGATCGATGTCCGAGTCCGGGGGCCCGGATCGGGGCGGGAAAGCGCGATTACCGCGTTGCAAGCGGCCGGCTTGACCGTCAAATCGATCGAAGATTGCACTCCCATCCCCCACAACGGATGCCGCCCACGGAAGAAACGGCGCGTGTAATGTTCGTGGCGGACCGCCCCTAAACAAACATTCCCCATCCCCATCACGCGATTTATGGAACAGCTGCGTAGGGCGATTCCCGAAGGAGGGTAAGATGCATATTCGCTGGCGCGGACTCGAATTGCCCAGCGTGGTCGTTTGTGACGCCGACAGCCTCACCGCGACTTACGGAAAATTTGCCGTCGAACCGTTTGAACGCGGGTTCGGCGTGACGATCGGAAACAGCCTGCGACGGATCCTGCTGTCCAACTTGATGGGCAGTGCCGTGACGCAGATCAAAATCCGCGGAGCCCAGCACGAATTCTCGACCATCCCCGGCGTGCTCGAGGATGTGACCGATATCGTGCTGAACGTCAAATCCCTGGTGGTCAAGAATCACAGTGAATCGACCCGCGTCATCACGGTCGAAAAAAATACCACCGGCGTCGTGACGGGCGCCGACGTCCAGGCCGATGCCGATGTCCACGTGGTCAATCGGGACCATGTGTTGGCGACGCTGACCGAGGACGTCCCCTTCATGATGGAAATGGTCGTCGAAAACGGTCGCGGGTATGTGCCCTCGACCGAACACAGTGCGGCCGAACACGAGATTGGGATCATCCCGATCGATGCGGTCTACAGTCCCGTGGTCCGGGTGCGTTACGACATCGAAGAGACTCGGGTGGGGCAGAAGACCAATTACGATAAGCTGACGCTGGAGATCTGGACCAATGGCTCGGTCAACCCCGAGATGGCCTTGGTCGAGTCTGCCAAGATTCTCCGCAAGCATTTGAATCCATTTGTGCAGTACAACGAGTTGGGACCACGCATCACGGCCCCGCCGCGATCCGCAGCCGGATCGTTCGACGCCCTGCTCGAGTCGAAATTGAATATGAGCCTGAGCGACATCCAGTTGTCCGTCCGCGCGATGAACTGCCTGGAATCCGAGGGCATCACCACGGTCCGCGACTTGGTGCAGCGGTGCGAAGACGAACTGCTCGAAGTCCGTAATTTTGGTGAAACGACGCTGACTGAGGTTCGCGAGAAACTGAAGGACCTGGGGCTCCACCTGGGGATGCGACTCCCCCCTCCGGCGCAGATGATCCGTTAAGTCGGCGAGGTACAAGTCGGTTTGCGGCTTGCATCCGAACGTGCCCCCGTGGCAGCTCCCCTATATCGCAGAAACAAACAACCATGAGACATCGAAAACGAGGCCGAGTTCTGGGCCGCTCGCCCAGCCACCGCAAGGCCATGCTGCGTAATTTGGCCAGTAGTATGTTCTTGACCGAGCGGGAGACGGATCCGGATCTGGATTCGAATATCCCGCAAGTCAAAGGGCGTGTGATCACCACCCTGCAGAAGGCCAAGGAGGTCCGTTCGCTGGTGGAGAAGTGCATCACCATCGCTCGCCGTTCGCTTCAGGCGCAGCGCCAGGCGGAAGCCTTTGCCACGGATGCCGAACCGCATTCGGACCAATGGCGGAAGTGGCGTAACAGTGAGCAGTGGCAGCAGTGGAATCAGGCGATTGCCCCCGCGGTCGCGGCCCGTCGCCGCGTATTGCAGATGATCGGCGACAAGGAGGCGGTGCGGGTGCTGTTCGAGGAGATCGCGCCACGGTTCGAGGAGCGCAACGGCGGTTATACCCGCGTGCTGCGACTGGCCAAGCCCCGACTGGGCGATGCGGGGACCCGTGCCGTATTGGAATTCGTCGGCGTGCATGACCGGGTCAAGGCGGTCAGCGAGCGTCCGGCGTTTGAAACGGTGGCGGATGACGAATCGGCTGCCGAGACGGCTGGGGAAGAGTCCGCGGACCAGACGGCCGGTGGCGAAGCTACGGCCAGCGAATCCGACGCCATGGCTGAAGAAACCAGTTCCCCCCAGACGAGCGACGAACCGCAAACCGAGTCTTAGGGCGACCACGCCGCAAATCAAGCCGGTGGCGATTTCCAGGAGATGAATGCGATGCGTCCTCTCTACGCCCGGACGGTTCTTCTGGCGCTGCTCCTCACAACCCGCTCTTTGATGGCGACCGAGACCCCGTTTGCAATTCGCGTGGTGGATGAGAAAACGGGCCGCGGGGTGCCCCTGGTCGAATTGGAAACCGTTCATCAGCAGGTGTTCGTCACCGATTCGGCGGGGCGGGTCGCAGTGACTGCCCCCGAATTACAGCATCAGCGCGTCTATTTCCACGTCCGCAGCCACGGTTACGAGTACCCGGCCGACGGCTTTGGCTATCGGGGAGTACGGTTGGACGTGCGACCGGGCGAGGAGGCGACGGTTACGATCCCGCGGCGGAACATCGCCGAACGGCTGTACCGCGTGACCGGAGCCGGGCTCTACGCGGATACGGTCGCCGTCGGAGAAGCCGCTCCGATCCGCAAACCGCTGCTCAATGCCCAAGTGATGGGAGCGGACAGCGTGGTGACCGCGGAGTATCGAGACCAGCTCTACTGGTTTTGGGGAGACACGCATCGGATCGGCTATCCTCTGGGGAATTTTCATGTCAGCGGCGCAACCTCGTCGCTCCCCGCTGCGGGCGGATGGGATCCGGCCCGCGGGGTCGATCTGGAGTACTTCGTCGATTCCCAGGGTTTTGCCAAGCAAATGG